>NZ_CEWDFQ010000041.1:0-14486 GCF_982438285.1 Acetatifactor sp.
TTGATATACTGTGGATGTACGCTTTTAAAAGTTTTTACAGGAAAGGAAAAAATTATGCCCATTACGTCTGATTTTCATCTGCACTCCTCCTTTTCCGGGGATTCCTCCACTCCCATGGAGGAAATGATCCTGAGAGGAATTTCGCTGGGACTTACGGAAATCTGCTTCACGGAGCACAATGATTTCGAATATCCGTCCTCCCCTGATGGAGACGGCTCCCAGTTTTTATTAAACACCGACGCCTATCTCTATGACCTGATCCGGTATCGGGAAAAATATGCTGACAAAATCAAGGTTCTCTTTGGCGTGGAGCTGGGCCTGCAGCCGCAGCTTATGCGGCAGGACGCCGTATATGCCAAGTCCTATGATTTTGACTTTATCATCGGCTCCTCCCATCTGTGTCATGGGAAAGACCCCTACTACCCCTCCTTCTATGAAGGGCGCACACAAAAGGAAGCCTATCTGGAATATTTTGAATCCATTCTGGAAAACATCAGGAAGCACTCCAATTTTGACGTGTACGGCCATCTGGATTACGTGGTCCGCTACGGTCCAGACAAGGATCAGGGCTATTCCTACGATGGATACAGGGAGGTGATCGATCAGATTCTGGAAGCGTTGATCGAGAACGGAAAGGGACTTGAGGTCAATACCGGCGGGCTAAAGAGCGGGCTGTCCGATCTTCATCCCTGTATGGATATCTTAAAGCGCTACAGACAGCTTGGCGGAGAGATTGTCACCGTAGGCTCCGACGCCCACGATGCAGGAAGCATGGCCGCTTCCTTTGACCGGGCGGGAAAAGTGCTTTTGGACTGCGGTTTTCGGTATTATGCCATCTTTGAAAAGCGCACCCCGGAATTTAGGAGGATTTGATTTTTCGTATTTTCGCCAAAACGCCCCAGAAAAAGGGGCGGATTGGACGAAAAAAAAGCCATATTCCGGCAAACAGTCTGTAAATGGGATTTTCCACAGAAAACCGGTGTCCTCTACGGATTACCTCCTTTAGAACGCCTTTGATCTGCCCCTCTGAAAGAGGCCCTTCTATGTCCCTTTGATTATCTCCCACCATATAAAATTCACTGCCCCTCCGCTTCCAGATGCGGTGCAGCACCAGTCTGCCGCTTTCCCTCCGGTAAAGGGCCACATCCCCTCTTTTGAGCTTCGCCGTGTCTGCGGGTCCGATCACCGCCTCATCCCTTCCCGGCACAAAAAGGGGATACATGCTGAAGCCCTTTGGGTGAATCCTGATCAGGTTCCCTTCCTCCAGCAGTTTTTCGATATCCACCTTCGCCCCCCGCTCCTTTTCTTTCCGCTCCATGTGTCTTTGCCCTATGTCCCTTTTTTCTGCATTCTTCTGCTCCATGCCCATTTGCTCCCCTTCCGGTCCTTCCCGTGTTTCCACCCTTTATCATGCTTGCTTGTATGAAGTATTATAGCATTTTTACTTCAGGAATGCTATAATGCCCTTATACTGAAATCGGAGGAAGAAATGAAGCGAAGCAAGGACTATATGTTATGCCATATATCGGGAATCCCCTATCTTCTCCCCTTCGGGCAGGGAATAGCCGATCACAGGCGGGGAATCAAAATCAACGAAACCGGCGTCTATCTCTGGGAGCTTTTAAAGCAGGACTGTACGGAAGATATGCTGGTCTCCAAATGTGCCTCTCATTTCCATGCAGACAGCGTCCTGCTGCCGGGGCTTCGAAAAGACATACAACAATTTTTGAATATCCTGCAGGCCCATGGGATTGTAGAATCCTCACAGGCAAAACCGGACAGCCCTGTCTCCTTTTACAGGCAGATCAAAATCGGAGGCCTTATATTGGAATTAAGCGGTCCTGCCAGTGCATTTTCTGATCTTTTTCTCCCCTTTACAGTGCAAAAATGCGAAAATGTGCACCAAAGGATAAGGGTGCTGTGCCGCATACCCGCAAAGCATCCAAACGGCGCTGTGCTTCTGCGAAGCAGTGATCTGGTGGTTATGGAGGGGGAGGAAGAATATATCTTCCTGTTCCCCGTTCTTCGTCATATTTGGGAAGCCAGAATGACAAAGGACGGCTCTCAGATGACTTTTTACTGCCGTCCTCCCTTTACGGATGCTTTTCGGGAAAATCTGTTTCACGCCATCCGGCTTGGTTTTTTGTATCTTTCCCAAAGGCATCATATGGCGGTCATTCATTCCGCTTCTTTGCTCTACCAGGGCAGGGCATGGCTCTTTGCCGCTCCCTCTGGAACAGGCAAGTCCACACACACTGAACTATGGAATCAGATCCTTCAGGCTCCCCTCATCAACGGGGATTTAAATCTTCTTGCTATGGATGAGGAAACCCCTTTCGTTCATGGGCTTCCCTGGTGCGGAACCTCCGGAATCAGCGATGCAGGCTCCTACCCCTTAGGGGGCATTATCCTTCTCAGGCAGGCGGAAAAAAATTATGTAGAAGCCCTCAGTGAGGATCAGAAACAGCTTCTTGTGATGCAGCGGTTCATATCGCCGGCCTGGAACAAAAAGCAGCAGGAGGCTAATCTATGTTTCGCGGGCAGGCTGCTGCCCCATGTTTTCATCTGCAGACTGCACTGTACAAAGGAGGTCTCCGCCGTTCATGTAATCAGGCAGGCCATCGACAGCTATTTGGAAATGAAGATTGAAAATTAAAATTTCCTTCTGATTACGAAGCCGCCCGCGCGGCAGAATGAGAGAAAAAAATGATTGAAAAGATAAAACATATCAAAAAAAGGATACAGGAAGGCCTGCTGAAGGATATGTGGCGGCAGACAAAATGGATTTACCGGTACGCCAGACGTTATTGGGGAGCCATGATTTTTTATACCTTTCTGGGTCTTACAGGCACACTGGTTTCCCTGGGCTCCAGCCTTATCTCCAAAAATCTCGTGGACATTATCACAGGCCGCCAGACCGGTGAGCTGCTTAAAACCTTTTGTCTGATGATCGGCTTTGGCATGGGCAGCGCCCTGATGAATCAGCTGTGCAGTTATGCCTCCTCCTGGATCAGCATGAAGGTAGACACGGAAATCAAGGCGGATATTTTTTCAAAAATGCTGGTAGTGGATCTGGAATCCATAGCTCATTACCACACCGGTGATCTTTTGACCCGCTGGAGCCAGGATACCTCCAATATAGCTGCCGGGGTATTGAATTTTCTCCCAAATCTGATCATTTATCTGTTCCGGTTTATCAGCGCCTTTACCATTGTTGTCTACCACGATGCCTCCTTCGCTTTCTTTGCCCTGCTTGGCATCCCCTTCAGCGCTGCCGTGTCCCGCAGGCTGTTAAAACGCATGACAGACAATAACCAAAAAAGCGCGGCCATGAATGCAAAAATGTCGGGATTCAACCAGGAATCCTTTGCCAATCTGCGCACCATCAAGGCCTTCGACATGGTTCCTCTGTATGTGAAACGGCTAAAGGATCTGCAGACAGAATATATCTCCATGAAAATGGATTTTCAGAAAATGTCCCTGTTTACCTCTCTTTTGATGACAGCGGTGGGACTGCTCGTGTCCTACAGTTCCTACGGCTGGGGCATTTACCGGGTCTGGAGCGGCGCCATCAGCTATGGAACCATGACGCTGTTTCTATCCATGTCCGGGACCCTGACCGGCGCCTTAAACAACTTAATTTCCCTGGTTCCCACCTCCATCTCCCTGACCACCTCTGCAGGAAGACTCATGGATATTTTGGATATGCCAAAGGAGGATTACAGTCATTCCGAGGAAACCTCTTTGTTTTTAAAGCAATATGGCGCAGAGGGCTTTTCCATCCGTTTCAGTCACCTGACCTACTCCTACCGCCAGGGCGTAAATGTATTGGAAGACGCTTCCTTTACCGCCCACCCCCACCAGATTGCAGCCCTTGTTGGACCCTCCGGGGAAGGGAAAACCACAATGCTTCATCTGATGCTGGCGCTGCTTCGCCCGGTGTCGGGAGAAGCCCTTCTGCTTGCAGGCAATGGGGAATCCGGGGCTTCTCTGCCCCTGTCCCCATCCACCCGCAGGCTCTTCTCCTATGTGCCCCAGGGGAACACTATGTTTTCCGGCACCATAGCAGAAAATCTGCGCAACGTAAAGCCCCAGGCCACGGATGAAGAAATCATTGCCGCCCTGGAGGCGGCATGTGCCTGGGAGTTTGTGGAAGCGCTTCCGGAGGGCATCCACAGCTATATCAGAGAGCGGGGAGGGGGCTTTTCCGAGGGTCAGGCCCAGCGGCTTGCCATTGCCCGGGCGCTGTTGTGCCATGCCCCCATTCTTTTGCTGGACGAGGCCACCTCAGCCCTGGATACCGCTGTTGAAAAAAGAATTCTTCAAAATATCGCAAGGGATGCTTATCCCCGCACCTGTATCGTGACAACCCACAGACCCAGTGTGCTTGCCATCTGCGACGCTGTCTACGCCATTCGTGACAAGCGCTGCGTGCTGCTTGATCAGGAAGAAATACGGGCTCTTTCCGGCCTCTGATACTGGCAGCGCCCTGGATCAAAAAATGCTGTGAGCAACGTGCGCCGCCAGGCGTACGCATAACGGGGGAACGGCCAAAGTCAGCCGTTCCCCCGTCTGTTTTCATGTCTGTCAATGCTGTCCGCAGTCATAATTACAGCTCAGCTGTGCACCTGTAATGGCAAGACCGGAATCCGCCTGCACCACCACATCTCCAAGCCCTACATTATCCTGGGCATTGTTGTGATAACCGTAAGAAATGGAAATGGCGCTGGTGCCGTCTCCTCCGGCCAGGGTTCCACCCGATGACACATAGGTTACGGGCTGATTGAAGGACAGCGTCAGCACCTGTGCGCCGCTGTGATGTCCATCTGACGCATTATGGGCTCCCACTACCTGTATCCGATAATCGCCCCGTCCCATCTGAGGTGTCTGCGTAATCACGGCGTTTACCGTATAACAATCACCACTGGCCATATAGATGCCCTCTGCCAGTTCTTCATTTATCAATACGATAGGTCTCTTATACTCTGTCATACTACACTTATCCTCTCTCTACCGGCAAGCCGTCAGGGCATCCGGCAAAATCACTCTCAAACAACGATTCCCCGGGAAGCTCACTGTTTCGATCGCCGCCGGAATAGGAACATGCCTGGCACATATCCGCACCGGGATTTGCCGCTGTTCTTCCAAAACGGCATCTTACCCGATTATCAGTCAAGTCACCGCTGGCGGCATACACGCCCTCGCTGACTTCATCCACAATTTCCACCACAGGTATTTCATATTTTTCCATCATCCAATACCTCCCACACCTTTACAGTCTTCATAATCTACTTAATATAATACACTAGTCAATCAACATATGTCAATCACTTTGCTTATTTCCACAGCCGTAGGCCCGCCATCAGACGGCTTCTCTGCTTTGCCTTCTTCAGGATGGACCAGCCGGACACCTTGCGTATTCTGCGGTTATTGAGCAGAAAACGCGCAAGCGTCACTGTCCAGAGGGCAGGCCAGATGAAAAACACGCTTCCCGCTCTTGGGAAATTCAGCCGCATCTGATGGTGAAATTCTCTGGCAAAGCCTCTAAACCCCGCCTCCCTGAGCGCCACCATACGATCCGCAGCGGATTTTCCGAATTCCTCCGCCTCCAAAATCTCTTCCATGAATTCCCTTTCACAGCCCTCTTTCGGAAGTCCCATCCACTCCACCCTTTCTCTGGCAAGTCCCAGATAAGCGCAGCATGCCAGGGTCACCGTATCAGAAAAGCCTTTCAGTCCGCTTTCCTTCACCAGGCAAAGGTATTGCTCTTTCTGGGTTTGGGATACGCACCTTCCCCAAAACACTGTCCAATCGCACAAAAGCTTTAATCCAAAGCCCGCCCTCAGGAAGTGCTGCAGCATATGAAGCAGCAGCTCGTAGGCATGGAAGGCGTCGTCCAAAACAGGAAGCTCTACTCCCATAAGCTCCTTTTTGTATATATGCTTTCCACATTCACGGAGCTTTTCCTCCAGATATCTGTTGATGCGCTCATGGTCAAAGGGCTCAGCCAGCATGGTGTGCAGCTCTATTTCGATTCCCTCTTTGGAGGCGAGCACCACATGGTGCAGGGCAGTCTGCTTTTCTTTTACCCAAAAGCCTTTTTTCTTCAGCACGTCGCATGCCCGGTCAAGCTCGTCTGGACAAAGCAGCAGCAGATCCACATCCCCGGACTTTCTAAGCTCCGGCTCCGGATAAAAGGAAGCCGTGGCCGCTCCCTTCAACAGCACTGTCTGCACTCCCTCCTTCGACAGAGTGCCGATCAGATATTTGCTCAGAAAAAGAAGCCGATAGCTTTGCATAACCGTTCTCCTTGCCGCCTCCAGAATTTCTTCCTGCACCGCTTCAGGAGCCTGTCCTGTCTGCTCCCCGGCAAGAAACAAAAGAGGGAGCACTCCGTGAAGTCTGGCCGTCTGCAGGAGGCTGCGCCATTGATATACAGGCCTTTCATCAACCCTTTCCCCTTCTCCCAGAGCTTCCTTTAGCAGGTTCAAAAGACCCGCCTCCTGTGGGCCAAAATCCTTCTTTTGTGCAAGAGCGCCTTCCGCTCTTTGGGTGCCGTTTGCCCTCTGGGCGTCATCCTGGGAAGCCCTTCTTTTCTGCCTCCACCTGCCCACAAGCATTCGTCCCTTGCGCACAAGCAGCTTAAATTCCGGCCTTCGGCAATAGAGAATCAGATATCCAGAATTCACCAGAAAAACACAGATGAGAAGCCTGCATACAAGAACCACAGAATGGGGGCCTTTAATCTGGCTGCACAGTCCATCGGCCGCCGCCCCCAGTACAAGGGTCACTGCAGCATACAGCCCGTAGCGCAGAAAATAGGGTTTTGCGGAAGTCTTTAGATGATGCTTGTAAAGCATATAAGGCTCCACCCACAGGGAAGTGGTCACTGTGCTGATCATGGTGCCGATAAAAATCCCGGCAGTTCCCATGCTCCTTCCCAAAATAACGGAGGCTGCCAGATTGATCGCCGCTTCTGCAAGGGATTTATACCTGTCATACCGGAAAAGTCCTATGGAATCCCGGAATACAAGGCAGGCCTGACGCATTCCCGTCAGGTAAAAATTAAGGCAGAGAATCAACGTCACCTCTCTTGAAAACACATATTGTTCTCCAAAGCTTTGCGCCACAAAAGAATCTATGAGCTCATACAGGCACACAGCCGCCAGCCCAAACACCCATTGTCCTGCAAAAAAGCAGCTTCGAAAATCCGCTTGACCCGGTCTGTGCTTTCCTCCACCCCGAGGTTGCCCACACTGGCGGTGATTCCCTGAAACATCTGGTTTAACACCTGGCGTACAGAGCCAATGATCAGATAGTAATTGGAGTAGCAGCTTACGCTGGCAATCCCCACCATAGAGGACAAAAGCAGATTGTCCGTATTGTTCACAATCACATTGCCTACCTTGTGCATCAGCATGGCGCGCACATCCCTGTATATCCCCTTTCTCTCCTGGCTGGGAAGCCTCTGTACGTTCTTTTGGCGCAGATAGGGATACATTTTATCCGCCTTTCTGGATATACAGAAATTATTTCCCAAAGTGCACAAAATCAAAATACTTACAAACAGGATAAAGTTTCCTGTAAACAGAAGCGCCGCTATCTGCAGGGCATTTTGCAGCAGCAAAAAGCCGGTCTGATACAAAACGCCTATATAGCTCAGCTGATGTGCGTCAATAAGGGTTTTTTTGTATACCAGCAGATAGGACAGCACGGAATTTAACAGGTACATCAGATAAATAAACGTAATATGCTCAATGCCCGCCCCGTCCTTGATCAGCACATCCAAAAAAGGCAGCACCATAAGTCCGCAGGCAAGCACAATGGCCGCCACCACACGGTAAAAGGTCCGGTACATGCGCATCAGAGATTTCTGGCGCTCCAGATCCTCCTCGGCAATAGGCCTGTACAGGGCACAGGTGATGGCCGTTCCCACTCCAAGCTCCGAGAGGGACAATATGTTTAAAATATCCGTAAACAGCCCGTTGATACCCACATAGCTTTCACTGAGCGTATGGGTAAATACCACCCT
Source organism: Acetatifactor sp. (assembly GCF_982438285.1). Classification (NCBI taxonomy): domain Bacteria; kingdom Bacillati; phylum Bacillota; class Clostridia; order Lachnospirales; family Lachnospiraceae; genus Acetatifactor; species Acetatifactor sp. Next base: position 8,033 of record NZ_CEWDFQ010000041.1, read on the forward strand.
GGTCAGAAATCCCGCCAAAATGGCTATGATTCTCGCCACAATAGCCACAGTGGTATTGCGCGCCGAGTATTCCGTCCTGCTTTTCTTCGTCACAACGCTTCCTCCAGATCTCTACCGCTCAAAGGAACAGGGCTTTGGCAGTATCTGTGCAAATGCCTCCGAAAGCTCTGCCTTTATCCGCTCAAAATCTCCCGCAAACCGGGCGTCATTGATGCAGACCTGCTTCTTTTTCTGTCCCCTCACCGTCCGTACAAGCTTCCTGTTATCCTCCGAGATATCAAAATACCCAAAATTTTTCTGTACATTACAGGGAAAGAAATTTCCCGACAGCTTCTGCCATTCCCGAAACAGATAAGGCGTCAGATCATTTTGGCTGCGGAAACGGTTTGCGGACATTTCACAAAGAGCCTCTCCCTCCTTCTCCCACACCTCAAAAAAAGTGCTCTTTAAAAAAGGAGAAGGTCCATGCACCGTATAAAAGCCCGTATACAGGGGAAAGAAAAGCTCCAGCAGATTGTAAAAAAAGTACAGAGGCGGATAACCGGGTTTAAAATAGCTTCCCGGCTGCAGGCGCACATTTTCCCGTTTTGAAAAATGTCCAGCCAGCGCCAGCGTATTGTTCAAAAACAAATGAGACATTACCGGGTTTTTTGGATTTGCCACCACCGGCTGGAAGGCCAGCATATCACAGGGCTTCCCTCCCCGGAAGAAATCTTCAGGGGCCGCTTTTTTTATCAAAAACATATCGTCATTAAAGTATACGAACTGTTTAGCAAGCCCCTCTATCCTGTGCAGGTAAATTTCAATCACATTGCTGTTAAAAACAGGCAGATATTCCTTTGGAATGTAGTCCTCATGTCTCACCACATGAAGCTTTTCATGATCCACATTCAGCCATTTCGGAAGATGTCCCCAGGTAATGAAATGAATCCTTCTGACCCAGGGCGCAAAAGCCTCCACTCCTCTGAACCAATAGGGCAAAAGCTCCCAGTCTCTGTAGCGCTCCTCACCTGCATCCCTTTTTTCAGCCTCTTTTTCCGTCTCTTTCCCATACGAATTTCTTTGTCTGCGCCAGGCCGGATCACTGCCATCCACCCAGGTCACCACAAAATCAATTTCCTTCTCCCCACAAAACCTCTGTCTGCCCTTCAAGCTTTTCTTCCTCCCAAAACGTCTCCGCAGCTCCAAGCTCTACCTCACCGATAAAATACCCGTACTTCTCCGGCTCCTGCTCATTTCCCAGAAGGATACGCTGCCCCGAAAGCCGGTCCGTAATGTCAAGATACACCTGAAAGCTTCCCATCTGCTCTCCCCAAAGAGATACCTCCCTGGAAAGAACCTGTGAATCTTCAGCCTGTGCGCCGCCGCAAAGCTGCCTCAAATCCTGTTCTATCTCATAGCTGTACACCCTGTCATTGGATGTGCTTAGAAATGTAAGCTGCGCCTGCACCTCCCGGTACAAGGGAGCAAAGCCCACATTCTGTATGGTCACATAGGTCTTTAAGCTGTCTCTTTTCCAGTCATAAACAAAAGATGCCTCTCTCAGCACAAGGCGATACCCTAAATGTCTTTCCATATAGGAAAGACCGTCCATCCCCTGAAAGCATCCTTCCCCAGCAGCCACATACTCCGTCCATTTTTCCAGCACCTGCGCGTCATAATCCCTGTTTAAGTAGGTCACGTGCATACGGGAAAAATCCTCCAGGGCATTTTCAAAATCATTGTAGGGATTATCGTTGACCACTTCTCCGCCCAAGGGCACTATCCTGCACAGCTGGTCCTGAAAGGCAAGCTCCTCCTCCCTGTTCCAGGGGGAAAAAGACCCCTGCTCCACCTTGGAGGATGCTCCATAGGTCCCATAATCCCCCTGATTTCCAAGCATTCCATCATTAAACAGACCAAGTCTGGAAGCAAGGGTGCCATCCCCTGGCTGCACCTGGGCCGGATCTGCAATCCCGGTGATATTGCGCCACTGTGCCGGCGTCCTCACCGCCAGATAGGCGCTCTGGGGAGCCGCCTGGGCCAAGCCCTCCGCAAGGTCTCTCAGCGCCCCAGGCTGTGAAAAGTTTGTGCCGTTCATTTCCCCCCAGCGGCCGATAAACAGGCCCTGGTAGAGAAAAACCTCCTTTTCGTACTCCTTTAAAATGGGCCCAAGCTGCTCCATATGCCCCAGGATCACACTAAGCTCATCCGGTTCAGATTGTGTGGTTTCCCCATTCCAGTTATACAAAAAGCGTATGATCAACTGCTTGTCTGTGGCACTGAGCGCTTCAAAAAGAGCACGGATATTGGCAAGTCCCCGGCTGGAAATCTCCCCTTTGGCGTATTGCTGGAGATTGATTTCTATGAGGGCTAAGCTTGTATCCGTATCCTGCCGGAACCTTTCAAAAATCTCCTTCTGAAAATCCGTCTCCTCATCCACAATGCGAAATCCATGAATATGATAAAAGCCTCTGTTTGGATTCTTCAGCTCCTTTGCAGATTCCGTAAAGACAGCGCTCCGGGCATGGACTCTGCCATGGCCTCTCAGTTCAAAATAAATCCGCACTCCAAAGAGTCCAAAAATTCCAAGCAAAAAAAGCGCCAATAAAAGAGACAAACCTCGCTGCAGCTTCTGCACACCGTCACTCATCGGCATCCTCCTGATACAAAATTCCCAGCTGATACAGGCTCTGCACATTCTGCCTGAAATAATAGCACACAAGGTATTCATCCTCATAATAAAGCTTCAGCTCTCCGGGGTAAAGCCTGTCAAATTCCTCACACCAGGCCATGGCTGCCTCCTCCACCAAAGCGCGTGATTCCAAATTGTAATAGATGTCAGAATGACTGACAAAAAATCTATCCGCCGCCCCATTCTGCCCTGTGAGTTCCGCTGATAAAATCTGCGGACACTGACTTACATTGGTGGCAAAATAAGCCGGATACTTTTCCCAGGCAAGCCACTTGGGGCCTGCAAAAAAATGGCTCTGGGAGGATTGAAGAGGTCTCTTTTCCACATACAAAAACACATACTCCGTGGGAAGGGTGTACCTTTGTGTCCGGCTCTTATTGACAAAGTCGACCAGTTCCTCATGCCAGCCGTACTGGATCACCTGATAGAGCTCATCCGTGGGAGACACAATGGTGTAAGTCTCCTCCGGCAGGCTATTCACAATGGAGCAGGTGGCAAGCACCGCGCCGTTATAGCGGGTCAGTTCATAATATAAATAGCCGTGAAAGCTTCCTGTAAGCATGGTTCCCACATAAATTGCCCCGGCCAAAAGCACCGATGCCGAATTCAGGATGAACCGCGGGACAAAAAGCTTTGGAAGCATAAAAAGCAAATCCGGCCCAATTCCCATGACGGCCAGAATCAGCAGCTGCTCTGTGGAACAAAGTCTTGCACCCTCCACCAGCTGGGGCAGTCCGATACTGGAAGCGCAGTACATTGTCATATACAGCACAGAGGCAAGGACGATAGCAAGATATCCGTCAAAAAAGCTTTTTTCTGCGGTTCTCTTTCTGCGGATAAGCCTTACAGGCAGCAAAATGATCCGGCATACGGCCCACAAGATCACTGCAAGAGCCGTTGCGCCTGCAATCCACTGTGCCCTCTGCTCTCCGTATAACGTCACATAACCCTTTTGATAGACAGTCCAAAGCTTCTCCTGCAAAGCACCTCCAAGGCTTTCAAGCTTCTCTGAAAGGCTCTCTGTTTCTTTCCCGGGCAGCGTCTGCTCTTCTGCCATCTGCCAGAGGGCAGATTGACCATGGGCAGATTGACCATGGGCAGCTTGACCATGGGCAGCTTCCCCCTCCATGCTCTCTCCCCCGGTCTGGCCGTCCAAGGCCTCCCCGGCTTCTTCCTGGGAATTTTCTGACGCTTCCTCCTGCGCGCTTTCCTCCTCTCCATTGATCACGCTCACAGCCCAGCCGATGGAGCCCTGAAAGGGAATCCCCGAGGCCAGGGCGCCGCCCATAGGTATCACAGCGATCAGAAAGCCGCAGATCACTGCTGACCCAAGAGGAACAAAATACCTGGGGAGGAAAATTTTGTGCCAGAACACCGGCACAAAGCACACACACAGAAAAAAGGCCATAATGGTGGGATAAAAATGGATCGCAAGAGAGGCTGCGAGGGACATAAGAAACAAAAGCAGATTCTCATCCCAGCAAAACCTGGTGCTCTTTCCCCTCCACTGCCTTTGGCCTGCGTTCTTCAAATATCTCACAAGAAAGGCCGCGCAGGCAAAGATCGTAAACAGGCCAAATTCCTGGGGAAGCGTCCACTGCAGGCGGGACATGCTGAAAATTTCGTCAACGCACAAAACATCCACGGTCAAAAAAGCCGTCAGAACCCACAGCGCCGTAAATCTCCAGCAGAAAATTTCCTTCATCAGAATATAAGCTGACACCAAAAACGCCGTCACATGAATTCCCCCAAGGAAAAGAAGGCAGCTGTATATCTTTATGCCAAAGAGCGTATGCAGCCCGTAAACAAAGCAGTGCATTCCTTCGGGATACACCCCTGCAGAAAAAACCTGTCCCTCCGTCAGCCCGTATATCCAAGCGTTATGGACATACAAATCCCCGGACCCAAAGGAATAGTCCTGAAAGGCTCCGTAGCTGAAATAAATCATGGCATACACAAGCAGAACGGCCAAAAGCCCATATTCCAATACGTGTCCCTCAAGCGCCCTTCGAAAGCATCTCCACCCTGCAAGCAGGCTTTCTTTCATTTTTTCCCAAAGGCGCAGAAAAAAGATCTTTTTCCCATAGGTTCCCGTAAACAAGTGCCGAAGGGCCCTCTTGTCTCTCTCCTCAAATTTTATGCCTCTGCAGATGGAAAAAAGAAACACGCCGTAAAACAGACCGCGAAATATCCACGGCTTCAAAATGTGAAGCAGGCCCAGCAAGAGCACCACTGTGTTGAAAAGCAGGATTTGTCCCGCCACGCAGAAGGAAAAACGGAAGGTCAGGGATTTTCCCTTGAGAACTCCCCGAAACACCACCGACGGCCAGATAAACATCACAAACAGATAGGCAAAAAGCACCTTTGCATACTCCAAAAGCCAATAACCTGTAATCATGAATCTACCTCCAGGGTTCCAAGCCTTATCCTCCCCCTTTTGTCACAGCTGTTGGCAAAGCGAATGACGGCTCCGTCCCTTTTTCTTTTCATTTCCAGAAAAAACGGGCCTTCCACAGGCCAAATATCACAAAAAAAAGTTTTTTCCTCTCCTGCGTCCACACTGCGCATATCCCACGAAAGCTTCTTTTTCTGCCCCGGTCCCATTTTATCCTCGGTGAAAAGAAACAGCTCCGCTTCCTGATAAAGCGGGGCAAAGCCTTTGTTTTGCACCGTAATTTCCAATCCCGGGCCCTCCTTTTTGAAAACTGCCTTCACCTTTCGAATCACAAAGCGATACCCCATATGACCGCCAATATAATCAAAGACGCTTTTTCCCTGCCAGACGCCCCCTGCGCTGCATTCCCACTGCCCAAAAAGCGTAAGGAGCCTTTGATCATATGTCCTGTTGAGATAAGTGATCCGCATCTGTGCAAGCTCCGCCAGCACTCTCTGTGGCGTCAGCTGTCTGTAAAAAGGTTCTCCAAAGACGGCCTCTCCCCCATTGGGAACCGTTCTGCACAGCTTTTCTTCAAATAAAAGCTCTTCTTTTTTCCCCCATGGCTCCTGCCACCCCGGCTTTTTCCCGGTATTTTCCCCAAAGGTTCCAAGATTGCTTTCCGAGCCGAATATTCCGTCGTCAAAAAGCCCCATCTGATCCCTTGCGGCCGCTTCCCCAATTCCCTGCTCAAGGCCCTCGGGATGCAGCATGCGCCAATGCACCGGCCTGCGCACGGCAAGATAAGTATTCCTTCCTTTTACCGAAGCAAGGGCTCCTGCCATGCTGCGCAGCTTATCCTCTCCAAGGAAACGAGAGGTGTGCATTTCTCCCCAGTTTCCCACAAGAACCCCCTGAAACACAAAGATAATGTCTCCATATTCCTGCAGCACCTCTCCAAGCTCCTTTAAGTGCTGCAGCACCCGCTCAAAGAAAAAGGGTTCCCGTTCCATGGCTTTTCCCTCATGGTCATAGGCGATCCGCAAAATTACATCGCACCGGTTTTCCCTGAAAAAAGACAATATTCTTCCTATGCGTGCAAGTCCTTCCGCTTTAAGGCTTCTGTCCCGAAAGGCTCCGATATTTATCATGACCAAAGCCAAAGCGTCTCTTTTGTCAATACACCATTCCAGCTCTTTGAAATCCGGCTCCTTTTCCGCATAGAAAGTGAAAATCTGATACCAGCCTCTGGCAGGATTACAGACAGCCTCCGTGGTTTCCGTAAAATCTGCCGGACAAAATCTCCATCTGCGATTGCCTCTGCGCCTTAAAAATGTCCGCTCCATCAATCCCCTTCCTCGCCCACAGCATCCGTGTCAATGCGAAACAGCTTAATTCTGATCCAC
>NZ_CEWDFQ010000042.1:0-14430 GCF_982438285.1 Acetatifactor sp.
AAATTGGATACAAAGCCGATGGATTATGCCGTTGCCGAAATTACAGACACGATTGCTTATTTTGAAAAGAATGCAGATAAATACAATGTGGATGTTACAAGATTTTCAGTTATCGGTCATAGTGCAGGCGGATTTTTAGCAGCAAAAGCGGCGATTGATTTGGACGCAAGAGGCTTTCAGTTGGAATCGCAAATTCTTCTCTGTCCGTGGACAACGGGGCTTCCCAAAACCGTAAGTTCAACACTTGCGCCTGCCTTTTTCAGCCTGGGCGGTGCTGACGCTATTTCGCAAGAATCATTGCAGTATCAAGAAGTATTAAAAGCTGCCGGCGTTCCTTATACTGTAAAAGAATACGAAGGCGGCGAGCATCCTTTTATACATTCACCTTATCCTGAATTTCAGAAAGGACTTTCAGCAGAAGAAAAAGCAGTATTTGCTAACGAAGAACAGTTTGCTTTATCTTACCAAGCGGAAAACGATATAAAAGAATGGCTTAACAGTCTTTGGGAGTAATATTACTGTACTTAGTATACAGTAACATAGACTTTGTATATCAAATAAGTCAGGTCTGTTTCCATGGTATTAAGAGAGCGTTTAACCGCTTTCCTGAATGAAAAGCAAAATATGTTACTTAATTTCATCTTGTATGAAAGTCAAAATACTTATAGAAAGAATCTGTTTTTATGGCTACACTTTTACTGCTCGTTATATACATCGCATTTATCGGGTTAGGAATCCCCGATTCGCTTTTTGGTACGGCATGGCCGGCGATTTATACCGAATTTGATCTACCCATATCCTTTGCAAGTTTTGTCACAGTCATTATTTCCTGCGGGACGATAGTTTCCAGTATGTTCAGTGCTAAGATTATCAACCGTTTCGGAACAAACAAAGTTTCTGCCTTCAGCACGGCATTGACCGCTGTTGCGTTGCTCGGTTTTTCCGTTTCGGGGAGTCTATGGCTTTTCTAATACAGCTTTGCATTGCGCTGCTTTTGGTCTTCACTTTACCGATCTGGAAAAAAGTTCACCCTCAAAAGGTCGAGGAAGAAAAGACTGTTAAAACGCTGACACTCAAAGAAATTGTTAAGATCCCTGGTGTCAAAACCATGTGTTGTCTATTTTTTACCACCTGTGCGATTGAATACACTTGTGGAAGTTGGGGGAGCACATTCCTTGTGGAATATAAACATATGGCGGCAGACTAAGCCGCTAAGATGGTTATGTTTTATTATATTGGAATGGCACTCGGACGGTTTCTGTCAGGAATCCTCGCTGCACGGTTAAACAGTTGGCAGATTATTAAAATCGGTCAGTATGTTTTAGGCGGAGCGCTCCTCCTTCTCCTGCTTCCACTCTCTCCGATTGTTTCAGCGGCTGGTCTCTTTTTGGTCGGACTTGGTAACGGCCCACTTTTCCCAAACTTTAACTACCTGACGCCTCAGAATTTCGGAGAAGATATTTCTCAGTCGGTTATGGGAACGCAAATGGCTTCTGCTTATGTCGGTATCATGCTCGCTCCAGCGCTTTGCGGAGTTTTGGGGCAGTTTATCAACATGAGTATTTTTCCCATATATCTTCTTGTGTTCTATCTGTTTATGATCGTTACAACAAGAAAGGTAACACGAGTCCTTAACACAGAAAAATAATATAAAAAGAAATCAGTTTCATGTTTTACGAAGAAATTTATCAGCAAGGAGCATCTTATTGTGACAGGGACGGAAAGCTGTAAAATGAAGCAGGCTTGTGAATTTTGGAAACGTTAGGCAGACATCAATCAGACCATGCCGGAGACAATGTGATCGACGGCAGTCAAAGCGAAATCGATTTTAACGATCATGTATATAATACCCGTTATATGGATTCGGCATTGGAGGCAATTCCGCCCTCAATTTATACAAATAACAATATCTGCGAGTTTTCGTATCGTTTATATGAAACCAATCAAAGAAGGTAGGTTTTAAGCGATATAAAAAGAGAATACAATAATCAATAAGAGCCGATAAGTATGCGGAATCTCTCTCATATTCAGCGGTTCTTTCTTTAAAACTAAATACAATAGTATTCCCCATACGCCGAAAAATATTTAAAAATTTCGAAAAAAACATTGACAAACTGGATAGACGGCTGAGAGCCGGACAATGCCTGTGGTATGCTAATAGAAAATACCACCGCTTCTGAAACTGCTTTGGATTGTCGGAAGTCAGAAAAGTGTAAAGGACAGTTTCGACTTTGAATTTCAAAGCCGGTTACATGAATGTGAAGCCACACCGCAAGGGTTAAGACTATCCTTTTGCGGGGAGTCGGTACGCATTTGTGTGCCGACTTTTTTTATGGGTCGGATAGACCCATAAAAAAAGAATACGGTGCAACCCATTTTACTGAGTTACACCGTACCCCTACATAAAAACTTCCTTATCTGGCGTTGGCAAAATGCGGCATCCGTTGTTTTTTACAAATATTCCGTTTTAAGCTTCCCAGCTGAAGTTCTCCGTTCCTGCACCGATTTCAAAATGATATTTTGCAATTCCCAAGTCTATTTTTGTATAAAACCCGATTCCGGCCTTTGCCGATACGGTGTTTCCTTTTAATGTGAAGGTAAATTTCTGCTGATTCATTGCTGTGGGCGCCAGCAAAGCAGCCTCTATCCCTTTTCGGAACCAATCAGGCGCCGGTGCATCAGTTTTCATCACCTGCTCCGGCTGCTTTACCTTGTGACCGCACCCTTGCGTTGTTCCATAGCCTGCTGCAATTACAAGGCAGAGCTTTTCTCCGCTGTCAATGTGAAAAGCAGTCTTAACCTTGCTGTAGGTCATGGCCACCCAGCAGGTATTCAGCCCAAGCTGCTGTGCCTTCAGGACTGCCTTTTCACCGTAATAACCGCATTTTTCCTCTAAGTCATGGGATTTTTTCCCGATCACGGCAATGTAATTTTTAACTCCGGAAAATTTTCCGTAATGGGCCATAAAGCCGTCAAACCCCTTGGGCTCGTCTAAAACAAGCTGCATATGAAGACCGCTTTCCTGATTGCACTGATCAATAAAGGATAAAAGCTGGTCCCGCGTATTTTTTTCGATTGCTCTCTCCTCATAAGAGCGCACCGAATGCCGCTTTTGAATTGCTTCTAATAATTCCATGTGAATTGAGTCCTCCTTTATCTTTACTTCTCGTGATCCCCGCGCCTGTCAGGCGCATTTTAATATTCTACCATATTATCTGCAGAATTGCAGATCCGTAAAGGAAATGGAGACGGATATTAAAATAGTAAATACTCTTTCCCGCCATTTTCTGTGGTCGCACCGCCCGCTGACTGATTTCTGGCGTGTGAGAAAGGGCTATGCAAAAAAGCTGGAGGAACACGGACTTTTTACCATGGGTGATATTGCACGCTGTTCAGAAGGAAAGGCTGGAGAATATTACAGCAAAGATCTTCTCTACGAGCTGTTCGGCGTCAACGCGGAAATCCACATCGACCACGCCTGGGCTGGGAGCCGTGCCCCATCGTCGACATTAAGGTATACAAGCCGGAAAACAAAAGCGTGGGCTCCGGCCAGATGCTGCAATGCTCCTATCCTTTATTTTGTGCCGGATCGGAAGAAATCCGGCGGAGCCTGCCATAGAATTCTGGATACCGAAGGCGAAGCTTTCACAGAAAAAGACTGATAAGCGGAAGCCCCTGTGACAGGGCGCGGCTTATCAGTCTTTATGTGCAGGCTATTCAAGACTTTGCGTAAGAATTGTTACGATCTCCTCTGTGGTCAGAACCTTGTAGCCGCCGTTCATAATCAGGGTGGACTGGGTGATGCCTTCGATCATATCCTCAGTAACCCCAAGCTCTTTCAGATTCATGGCAAGGCCAAGCTCACGCATCCAGCCCTCCATTGCGTCAAGTCCCTCCAGGGCGATCTGCTCATCGGATTTGTTTACAGTTTCCACGCCCCACACCTCTGCGGCAAAGCGTTTGAATTTCTGCAGGCCGTAAGGAAGGATGTGGCGGTAATAGGGAAGAGATACCGCAGACAAGGTCATGCCGTGGGTGGCGTCGGTGTAGGCGCCTACTGCCTGGCCTAACATGTGGACCATCCAGTCCGTGGTCTTTCCCTTGGCAATCAGGGTGTTCAGCGCCCAGGTGGCAGTCCACATGATATTGGAGCGCGCCTCATAGTCCTGGGGATTTTTCAGGGCGATTCTGGAGGAATGGATGAGAGATTTCATCAGTCCCTCCGCAATGTAGTCGCTGGTATTGTCGTCCTCCCCTGAAAAATACTGCTCGCAGATGTGGCTGAAAATATCATAAATGCCTGCAACCATCTGTCTTTCCGGGAGAGTATAGGTAAATTTGGGATTCAGAATGGAAAATCTGGGCATTACGTTCTCATCGGCAAATACATGGCCGATCTTCTGCTTGGTGGCGTGATTGGTGATAACAGAGCCAGCGTTCATCTCGGAACCCGTTCCCACCATGGTAAGAACACATCCCACAGGCACCAATTCGCAGGAAGGCTCTTCAAATTTTACATAATACTTTTCCCAAGGGTCCTCGCTGCAGTTTACGGATACGGAAACCGCCTTGGCGTAATCGCAGCAGGAGCCGCCGCCTACAGCAAGCAGCAGATCCACATGGTTTTTGCGGGCGATTTCAACGCCCTCGTAAAGCTTTTCTACCGTAGGATTGGGCATTACGCCGCCATCCTCAAAGATTTCCTTGCCGTTGGCCTTTAAAATTTCCACAACCTTGTCATAGATTCCGTTTTTCTTGATGGAGCCGCCTCCGTAAATCAGCTGCACATTTTTGCCGTATTTTGGCAGTTCCGTGTTTAAACAATTTAAGGAATCCTCCCCAAAATAAAGCTTTGTCTTGTTTGCAAATTCAAAATTTCCTAACATAAATAACCTCTTTTCTGTAAAATTAAATAAAATTGGTCATAATCTGCGCTTCCTTCTCCGGAAGTCCATAGGCTTCCTTTCCCAGGGCGATGCTCTTTATGAGGAAGGACATATTCCTGGCCAGGGTGCGCATGGTCTGAAGCCCCTCGGCGTCTTTTTCGGCTTCCCCCTGCCCCCGTCCGTGGACGCTGTTCCAATACTGGCTGGAAGCGATGGGCATTCCACAAATCGTAAAATACTTGTTTAATTCATCAAAGGTGGCAGAGCACCCTCCTCTTCTGGCTACGGCAACGCTGGCGCCCACCTTCATGCTCTTGTCAAAGGAGGTGCTATAAAACAGACGATCCAGGCAGGCGATCAGGGTGGCGTTTGCAGAAGCATAATAGACGGGGCTTGCAATTACAAGTCCGTCGGCCTCTTCAAATTTTGGCGCAAGCTGATTTACCGCATCGTCAAACACACAGCGGCCGTTGTCCTTGCAGAAATTGCAGGCGATGCAGCCTCTGATACTTTTGTTTCCCACCTGCACGGTTTCTGCCTCTATTCCCTCTTTTGCAAAAATCTGTTCCATTTCCCGTAAGGCAATGGCGGTATTTCCGTCCTTGCGAGGGCTTCCGTTAAGCATCAATACTTTCATGATCTGATTCCTCCCAACTTAAAATTCCGGTTTCCATGGCAATTTCATATCTGGATACTTTGTACTGCAGCTTGTGAATTGCCGCCTCCAGCTGCTGCCTTTTTTCGAGTAAATGCTCCAGCTCATCCCTAAGCAGGCCAAGCCTTGCAGGAATGGTTTCATCCCCCTGCTGAAAAAGCGCCACATACTCAATGATGGATTCTATGGGCAGCCCGGCATTTCTCATACAGATGGCATTTTCAATCCAGCCGCAGTCTGAGGGCCCGTAATCCCTTATGCCTCCTGCAGTGCGTCCAACCTGGGGAATTACCCCCACCCTTTCGTAATAGCGCAGAGTGTCCTGGGAAATGTGGTATTTCTCACAGGCTTCCTTAATGGTCAAAGCATCACCTCCTCGTGCATTATTTCATTATACAACCTGGAGCTTACTCAAAGTCAATACTCTTTCTAAAATATATTCTTGTCTTTTTGGACAAATGAATAAAATTGTCCCTGTCTGTAACGGCTTATATGAGGTATCCTATAAAAAAGAAGATAAAAGGGGGCATATGGAATGCCAAGGGATATCAATCGAATTCTTATAGAAGCGGCTGTGAAAAAAGCGTTGAAGGATATGGAGGAGTCGCCCAAAAGAGCTGCCAGAAATCTGGTGGATCTGGGGGCGGATTTTTCGGGCGGGAGCCATAACAGGCGCAGAGCTGGATCGGATGACGGATTCCCAGCTGGATGATCAGGTAGAGCAGATCAGTGTCTATGCCCGGGTGTCTCCGGAAAATAAGATACATATTGTGAAGGCTTGGCAGAGAAAGAACCAGGTGGTATCCATGACTGGAGACGGCGTAAACGACGTGCCTGCGCTGAAAGCGGCCGATATCGGCTGCGCTATGGGCATCACGGGAACCGACGTGGCCAAGGGCGCAGCGGACATGACGCTGACCGATGACAATTTTGCCACCATTGTGGATGTGGTGCGGGAGGGCAGAGGAATTTACGCCAACATAAAAAGGTGGTGGGATTTCTGTTGGGCATGGAGACTGTGGAGGCAAATGTGATGGAAAAGAAGCCAAAGCCCAAGGATGAGGGTATTTTTTCCAATGGACTTGGGGTCAGGGTGGGTTTATGCCTGTGAACATAGCCTTTGGACTGGAGACGTTAAGCTGGCAGCTTTATCTGGCAGGCCTTTGCCTTTCCCTTGTGCCCTTTGTTGTCATGGAGATTTCCAAGGCTCTGGCACGGGTTATTCGATGATAACGCTGGCACAGTGGATGTCCTCGGACAGATCATAGACTCTGCCCGTTTTCAAACCGATCACCTTGGGGCGAAGAGGGTAACCGGGAGTGTTTTTCACCACCCGGGCCCGCTCCCCGTTGTTTAAGCTTACGGTGCTCCCCACAGGGTAAAGAATTACGCTGCCCAAAAAGCTGCGCATGGCAGATACGTCAAGATCATCTGTCATGGCCATGATCATTTCCACTGCGTCCCGCTGGGAAAAAGCCTTTTTATAGGGCCGTTCCGTCACCAGCGCATCGTAAATGTCCGTGATGGAAATGATTTTGGAATAGCTGTTGATCTGATCTCCCTTGATTCCGAAGGGATAGCCCTTTCCGCTTATCTTTTCATGATGCTGTAAAACAGCCAGCTTCACTGCCCGGGGAATATCCTTTTTTTCCTTTAAGAGCTGATATCCCCAAAAAGGATGTTTTTTCATGATGGAAAATTCTTCATCACTAAGCCGTCCGGTTTTGTTTAACAGCTCCGGCGGGATTTTGGATTTGCCGATATCGTGAAGGAGCCCCGCAAGGCCAAGCTCCCGGATTTCCCTGGAGGACATGCCTGCCTTTCTTGCAACGATCATTCCCATGGCGGCAACGTCCACGCTGTGCCGGAAGGTATATTCATCACTGACCTTTAGGATGCTGATATCCATGGCAATGGCGTCGTTTTCCTCGATTGCCTTAAGCAGACTGTCGGAAATATCATTTGCGGCCTCTGCAAAATGCTGGGAAGAGGTATTGGCATATAAAAACTGGATGCCCTGGCACACATGCTTTTTGACGCTCTCGGAAAGCTGTAATCTGGAACGGTCAGGCACCGTCTGCTTTTCGATGGCTTCTATCACCTTTGGAGGAATTAAAATGGATTCCTCCTCGGGGTCCTCTTCTCCCTCCCGTATGTATACCCCAGAAACGGAGAGCCGCTGCAAGGCTTCTATCAAAAAGGGATCCAGGGCAGTTTTGCGCGCAATGAGAATGCGGCCTGCCCGGTCTATGATGGACTGATCGATGATCATGCCGTCCTTTAGCAATCTTGTGCTGATATATCGTCGGCGAATCATGCAGACTCCCCCTTTCCTGCAGTATTATTATAAAATAATAGCTTATCTGAAAGGGGAATTCAATAAGAAAAAAGGAGCAGAGGTTTCTAGTGTACTTTGCCCCGGTCCCAGACCTGGCAGGGCTGGGCTTTGGCGGTGGGGCTGCGAAACAGCAGCTTTTTCAGGGCGGGGCCGTTAAAGGGAAACAGAGGCCAGAAATAGCTCATGCCGCCGAAGGTGGGAGTGGCAGCGATAGAAAATGACACAAGTATCACACTGATGAAGAAGCCCCATATTCCAAACAGGGCAGTGGAAATAATCAGGAAAAGCCTGTAAATGCGCAGCGCATCGCTGAATTCCATGCTGGAGAGGGAGAGGGAGGCAAGCAGGGTAACGGCAGCGTAAAAGAGTACCTCTGTGGAGGCCCAGTTTAAACTGACAGCAATGTCACCTATGATCAGACCGCCCACAATGGACAAGGAGCCGGAAAATCTGCTGGAGGTGACGGATGCAGAGTATTTGAAAAGGTCCAAAATGAATTCCACGGCGAGCACATAGATGATCAGCTCCAGAGCAGAAGGACTTTCTGTGGATAAAATCCGAAGGCGCTCTGCGGTTTGTGGAAAATAAGCCGTTATCAAAAGAAATACGGGCATCAAAAGAAGGCTTACAGGAATACAGACAAAGCGCACCAGCCTGAAATAGGTGCCCACCAGGGGGCTTTTGTAATAATCCTCCGCACTTTGTGTAAACTGAAAGATCGTACAGGGAAGAATGAGCACCAGGGGAGAGTTGTCCACAAGAATCAGAATATGTCCCTCCTCAAGATAGCTGCAGGCGATATCGGGCCGTTCCGTAACCTGAATGCTGGGGAGGGGGTTCCACCAGCGCTTTTTTACAAGCAGCTCCTCTAAGCTTTTTGCGCCCATGGTCAGAGAGGTAACCTTTAGGGAATCTATGGATTTTGACAGGGTTTCCAGCAGATTTTCATTTACGCTGCAGCGCAGATAGGCCACCGCTACATCGGTTCTGCTTTCGCTTCCCACACTGTGCATGGCAAAGCAAAGATGGGGGGACCGGACTCTGCGGCGTATGAGGTTTGCGTTGAAAAGCAAGGTTTCCACAAAGCCGTCTCTGGCTCCTCTTGTGACCTTTTCGGCGTCTGGCTCAGCAATCCCTCTTGTGGGGTAGGAGCGTACATCGATTAATATTGCCTGGTCAAAGCCGTCAATGAACAGCGCACAGGGACCGCTGAGCACATTTTTCAGGATATCCTCCCAAGTGCCTGTCAGGGAAACCTGTGCATAGCCGATTTTGGCGTTCATATAGCGGACAATGTCCTCCACCTGACTATCCCTGGTATACCAGGGATTCTGCAGATCGGCAAAAATCTGCTGGAGAATCTCTGTGCGGCAAAAGCCGTTGATTCCCAAAAAATAGCTTTTGGTTTCTCCTAAAAAAAGCTCTCTTGTGATGAGATCGAAGCTTGTGCCCACAGGGAGCAGCTCTTTAATCTGTTTTATGTTTTCCGTGAGATTTTTGGATAGCGTTTTGGTCATAATGGTAAAGGCCTTTCTGAAGAATTGGGAGCCGCCTGTGAAAGCAGGCGCTCTGTTCATAATTTTTCCAAAAGGACAGCATTTATTCTCAGTTTTTGCTTTTCCTGCAGGCGGGCTCATGATAAAATGGATGAAGGAGAAGGGAAACAGGAAAGGGTATGGTAAGGGATTGAGTGGAAATGAGTTGAAGCGGTTTAGCATTTTTTCCGCTCTGGCGTTGTTTGCAGCAGCGTTTATCTGCGACAGCCCGGAGAATATTTTGCGGGGATTATGGTACATTGTGGTATCCAGGGACGCCCTGATCACCGACTATTTTGTGCTGGGAGGCCAGGGAGCCGCATTCTGCAACGCAGCCCTTGTGATGCTTTTGTGCATTTTTCTTGTAATCCGGTCAAAGATACCTTTTACAGGTCCCACCATGGCGGCCCTTTTTATCAACGCGGGATACGCTCTCTGGGGAAAAAATCCGGTGAATATTCTTCCCATTTTATTTGGCACATGGCTGTATGCAAAGCTGCACCGCGTTCATTTTGGCAGATACATCTACACTGCGCTGTTTGGAACCGGACTTGCGCCTTTTGTGACGGAGATCGTGTATCTGATGCCTTTTTCTCTGCCTGTGGATATGGCGCTGGCAGCTGCGGCGGGAATTGTGATCGGATTTTTGCTGCCTCCCCTGTCCGCCCATACTGCTTCCATGCACATGGGCTACAGTCTGTTTAATGTGGGATTTTCCGCAGGACTTCTGGCCTTTGTGATGGTCTGCGTCCTGGAGGCTTTGGGTATGAAAAGCGAAACGGTGCTTTTGTGGCGGACGGGAAGGCCCATGCCTCTTGTGATGGGGCTTTTTGTATATTTTCTTGCAGCCTTTCTTTATGGGCTGTATCTGGAGAAGGGAAGGCTTAAAAATTTTCTTGGGATTTTCAGGCATCCTGGGCGGGCTGTGGCGGATTTTGTGCTGATGGAGGGACCGGGAGCCGCGCTGATGAACATGGCGGTGATAGGAGCCCTGTGTGTTTCCTACATTTTTCTGGTGGGAGGAGATTTTTCCGGCCCGGTGACAGGGGCTGTGTGGATGGCCTTTGGGTTTGCCGCTTTCGGCGCCCACGCCAAAAACTTTCTTCCCGTGCTGGCTGGCGTGTATATTTTTAATCTGGCAAGCAGATATGAGCACGGAACGCCGGGCATTCAGCTGGCCGCTTTGTTTGGGGTAGGGCTTTCGCCCATAGCCGGACAATTCGGCGCTTTGGCGGGCGTGGCAGCGGGGATGCTGCATTCGGCTATTGTCATGTGCACAGCGGAGATGTACGGAGGGCTGAATTTGTACAACAACGGGTTCAGTGCCGGGATTGTAGCCATTTTTTTGGTGCCTGTGCTGGAAAGCTTTGAGAGACACCGGGAGATGCGAAGGGAGAAGGGAAAATGATACAGGGGGAGAGAAAGCTGGCCAGAATCATCGAGGCCCTGACCATGTTTTTTTTCGGCCTGGGGGCGGACCACATACAGTCGGATATTGCGCTTTCTGACGACCAGGCGGTGCTCCGTTTTAGAGCCAATTACCAAAAAGAGTACAGACAACAGCTCTGTCGTCTGGAGGAATGCTTCAACGAGCCAAAAAACCGGGGAATTGAAGACTTTTACTGGGAAATGGCGGGAAGCGGAGACCCGGGTGAGGACAGTCAGCTGCTTTTGGTGGGAATGATGATTGACAAGGCGGAAATTACTGTGGAGGAAGAGGAGGTATCCTTGATCCTCTACAAGAATATGGGAGATGACGTATGAGATTTGTGTATCCACAGGGAAAGAGGAAGGCGCTGACCTTCAGCTACGACGACGGACAGGTGTTTGACAAACGCCTCATTGAAATTTTGAATGCCCACGGCATGAAAGGAACCTTTCACTTAAACTCAGGAAATTTGGGATTGAAAAGAGGAAGGGATCGTTATGTGGAGGCCGGAGAGCTGAAACAAATCTATGCGGGACATGAGGTGGCATGCCACGGAGTGCAGCACCGAAGTCTGCCGGGACTTACCAGACAGCAGGCGGTTTTGGAAATACAAGAGGACAGAAAAACCCTGGAGCAGCTGACGGGAGGACTGGTACAGGGGATGTCCTATGCCTTCGGAAATTACGACGAAACCACAAAGGAGATTGCGGAATCTCTGGGCATTTTGTATTCCAGAACCGTGGAGGATACCTGTAAATTTTTCCCGCCTGCAGATTTCTTGGAATGGCATCCCACCTGCCACCACAATAACAGCCTGCTTGAGCTGGGAGATCAGTTTCTGGATGTGCCGGGGTTTTATGAGCTGCCTGTAATGTATGTGTGGGGACACAGCTTTGAGTTTGGCTGGTCCGATGACTGGGGGCTTTTGGAGGCATTTACGGACAAAATGGCCGGAAAGGACGATATCTGGTATGCTTCCAATCTGGATATCTGCCGGTATATCCGGGCGGTGCGCTCCCAGGAATTTTCGGCGGACGGACTTACCGTCCATAACCCCACGGCGGTGTGCGTCTGGATGAGCACAGGGGACGGTCTGGTGCAGATAAAGCCGGGGGAAACCAGATTCATCGGAGAGCATTGAAGATATACAGAGCCACAGGGCGGAAAGGTAAAAGCTATGACAGAGGAAATGACAATTATCAGCATGGAGGCTTACAGGGCGGCAAAAGAGGTGCTGGAGGCAGCGAAGCTCGAGGCGGGAGCGCTTTTTGTGGTGGGCTGTTCCACAAGCGAGGTGGGCGGCGCAGGAATCGGAACCTTTTCCAGCCCGGAGCTGGCCGAAGCGGTGTTTGGAGGAATTTACCAGGCGGCCCAGGAGGCGTCCGTGTATCTTGCGGCCCAGTGCTGTGAGCATTTAAACAGGGCGCTGATCTTGGAAAAGGAGGCTGCGGACCGATACGGCTATGAGATTGTAAACGTGGTGCCCCAGCCAAAGGCGGGGGGCTCCTTTGCCACGGCGGCCTATAAGGCATTTGAGCATCCGGCGGCGGTGGAGCATATCAAGGCCCATGCGGGCATGGACATCGGGGATACGCTGATTGGCATGCACTTAAAGGATGTGGCAGTGCCCCTTCGGATCCGCACAAAACAGATCGGCGACGCCCATGTGGTCTGTGCCCGCACCCGGCCTAAATATATCGGAGGAGGCCGGGCGGCCTACGACGAGGGACTTTTATAAAGCAGCTTTTGCTGGAAAAGAAAAAGAGGGTGCCGTCAGGAAGCGGCATCCTCTATTAATTTCATAATGGTGGCGATGGAATCCATCTGCCCGCTGCGGCTCATGGCCTCCCTGTAGCTTTGCCTGGTGAAAAATAATTCATGAACCTTATCCACCAAAAGGGAGGTGGTCAGATCGTCCTCATCAATCACAATGGAAAAGCCCTGGGATTCAAAGGAACGGGCATTCAACAGCTGGTCTCCTCTGCTGGAGGAGGAGGGAAGGGGGATGAGGATGTTGGGCTTTTTCAGGGCCAAAAGCTCACAGATGGCATTGGCTCCTGCCCGTGAGATCACCACATCCGCCATGGCAAACAAATCCTTCAGCTCTGCCTTTACGTACTCAAACTGCTTGTAGCCTGCGGTGTTTAACAAAAGATTATCCACCTTATCCTTGCCGCAGATATGCACTACCTGGAAATCCTCCAAAAGCTGGGGAAGGGCCTCTCTGACGGCTTTGTTCACGCTGGCTGCGCCCAGGCTTCCTCCGATTACCATGATCACGGGCTTGTTTGCGGTAAAGCCGCACATATCAAGTCCTGAGAGTTTGTTTCCCTGGGCAAGCTCTGCCCGGATGGGGGAGCCTGTGAGAACTGCCTTGTCGGGAGGCAGCATTTGCAGCGTTTCGGGAAAGTTGCAGCAGACCTTTTGAGCCACAGGAATGCAAAGCTTGTTTGCCAGTCCCGGGGTCATGTCGGATTCATGGATAATACAGGGGATTTTCAGAGAAGCCGCAGCGCGGACCACGGGGACGCTCACAAAGCCTCCCTTGGAAAACACTACATTTGGATGAAATTCCTTTAAATAGCTTCTGGCCTCGGAAAAGCCCTTTATCACCCGAAAGGGGTCTGTGAAATTTTTGGGGTCTAAATACCGCCTGAATTTTCCGGTGGAAATTCCCTTATAGGGAATGTCGAAATCACTGATCAGTTTTTTTTCGATACCGTCATAGGAGCCCATGTACGCTATCTCGTAGCCGGCCTCCTTAAGAGAAGGCAGTAAAGCGATATTTGGCGTGACATGTCCTGCAGTGCCGCCGCCTGTCAATACAATTCTCTTCATGCTGGAATCCTTTCTGCGTTAAATCATAGTTTCCAGCGCGCGGGCCAGCTGATCCGGACAGGAGGTGGGTTTAAATCCACAGCGAATGCCCTTTAATCTGCTTATGGCTTCCCGGGGAGTCATCCCCTTGACAAGTGCGCTGATGCCTTGCAGATTGCCGTTGCAGCCTCCGGTGAATTTCACGGAATCGATCACACCGTCCTTTAATTCAATCTCAATGGAGGTGGAGCATGTGCCATGTGTCTGATATCTCATATCCTTATCAATCCTTTCAGAAAACCCATTACTATAAAATCGTATTATAGCAGATTTGGGAAAATTACGCAATGATTACATGATTTCGCGGCCGTTGTTGCTTTTTGTCCCTTTTTGTAAGAAAAATACGATGAATTATTTCCCAAATCAGGTTATAAATGGATTATACTTTTAGTATGGCAGACGTTCCTTGCAGACAGCAGTGCGTCGCGCCAGGGAAAGGAGTTTTGTCATGTTTCGTATTTTTCAGGAAGAAAGGGTGATCACTGCCTGCATGCTGTCGTTTTTTGCAGTCAGCATTCTTGTGAGATTATTTTTGGGATGGATTTACCGCAGCATGATCCGGGAGGCGGACAATATGGCGGCCACAGAAAATAAGCTGCTTAAGCAGTGCAAGCTGAAATTTGCCAACTGCTATGAGATGAACAACGGAGTGGCCAATATTCCCGGTTTTGTGGACAAGTTTTTAAACAGGCTTTCCTTCGGTCCCATAT
>NZ_CEWDFQ010000043.1:0-14353 GCF_982438285.1 Acetatifactor sp.
CACTGTGCCGTGGTCTTTATATTTCTTTAAAATAAAGTGGGTTGCCGTACTCAATACGGTATCCAGTGTGGAAAGCTTATCAGACACAAAATTTGCCACCTCCCGCAGAGTCTTTCCCTCTAAAATCACCATCAGGTCATAGCCCCCTGAGATCAAATATACGCTTCTCACCTCGGGATATTTATAAATGCGCTCCGCAATGCCGTCAAACCCCTGGCCTCTCTGGGGAGTCACGCGCACCTCAATCAAAGCGTCCACCTTATCCACGGAGGTTTTCTCCCAGTTAATCAATGTATGATATCCGCAGATGATACCCTCCGCCTCTAAAGCGGCAATCTCGTTTACCACGTCTATCTCCTCTACACCCAAAATCACCGCCAGCTCCTTTAAATCAATCCGGCTGTTTTTTTCAATGACAGCTAATAATTCTTCTCTCATTTTCCACTCCATTCCGCACTCATTTTATGAGCGCTGTAATAATTTATAGATTTCATCCGTCTGGGGCCGGTCCATATAGCGGATTTCCTCTCCATTACGGATGATTCTGCGGCTGCCTTCGGTAATTTTCCCTACTATCCTTGCAGGAATCCCCTGCTCCGAAAGGATCTGGGCAAGCGCCTGTCCGTCCTTGCTGGTCATCACGAGACATCCCCCGGACAAAAGCTCATAAGGGTTTACCCCACAGTACTCACAGACCTCCACAGTTTCCTGCCTAAGCGGCAGCTCTCTTAAGTCGATGGCAAGTCCGGTACCTGCTCTCTCTGCAAGCTCCCACAGAGCGGCAAAAATGCCTCCCTCGGAAGCGTCGTGCATGGCGCAGACACCGGACTTCACGGCTGCTGCGGCCTCCGGCAGTATGGAGTAATACCGGTCAAAGGAAGCGGCCTCCTCTACAAAGTAAGCAGGATATCTCTCCCGGAGCTTATCCTTGAAACGTCTGGCAAGGAAGGCCGTTCCCTCCAGGCCAATCCATTTACTGACCACAATATCCTGTCCCGGCGCGGCCCTCCCCGGCCCATTTAACAGGCCGCTCTTTCCAAAGCCCGTCACCACCCCACAGGGGGCCTTCACTTCCCTGCAGATTCTGGTCTGTCCTCCCGCTATGGCAACCCCCAGTCCGCTGCAGGTTGCTTGCGCCTGCTCCATAATTGTCCTGATATCCGATTCCTGAATGTGCTCTGGCAGAAGAAGGGTGATCATCACCGCTGTGGGACGGGCGCCTCCCGCCCCCAGGTTGTTAAAGCATTTTTGCAGCAAATGCCCTATGGGCATTCCATCTTTTGCACCTTCCATTCCCTCCTCTGTGCCTTCCATTTCAATAGTGAGCGCCGCCTCCTGCATACAGCTCACAACACATTGGCCGTCCCCGGACGCGAAAAAGGCGCAGTCTCCCCCTACGCCTGCGCCGCTTACGATTTCTTTTCCTTCTGTTTTTATGTGCCGCAGCACGGAACGCTTTAAAATTGTCTCCGATACCTTACCGATCTTCATCTAAGCCTCCCGTCCTATCGCAACTCCTTCTGCGTCTTTTTACTGCTCTCCGATCTCCACACTGTTGGTATCCGCAGGCTGTGCCGTCAAAAGGGCTATCACATTTTTCACATGGTCAATGCTGTTGGTTCCAATGGCTGCCATAATCTCCTCATAGGCTGCGGGATCGCTTGTAGCTGTTCCCACAGTAGCGCTTCTTGGCACCATCTTATAGCTGCTGCTGTTGACCTGGGTACGGCTTACCTCCACCCCGTCCTCGGTAACCACCTTCCAAAGCCTTGCCTTATATCCGATATGGGCACTCTCCTGAACAATATATCCAATGGGCTGGCTTGCATCCGCATAAATCATATCTGCCGGGGGATTGATCACCTCCAGCACCTCGCTCTCGTATTTGACCTGACGGTTGGCCGGCCTGGTCTCCTTGCCGTATATAGTGAAGGTAATTCTTTTATTCTCTATCACGCCTTCTATGTAAATAGGGGCGTCCGTGCTATTTACAAAGCAGAAATCCTTTCCCGAGCTTTCTGCAATGGCCGCATCCGCCGAAGGATCCACATAGGAGACAATCATGGAATGATTATGGCGCTCTGTAACCTCCAGCTCCGCATTTAAAACTGCATTGTACAGTGTAGTGGAAACCTGGCAGATTCCGCCGCCCAGGCTGTCAACCACTCTTCCGTTCAGATAGGAGCCTGCCATATAATAACCGTTTGCCTGTGTAAAGGGCGCCACTGCCTCGTAGGTGGAAAATTCATCCCCAGGATAGACCACAGTGCCGTTTATGAGTTCACACCCATTTGAAATATTGGCGCTTCTGGAGGAACCGGACGTTGTATAGGAGGTGGTGAAGCTTCCAAGCACATCCTGCACCTGGGAAAGCTCTTCCTGTGTGCCTCTGGGCTCATCCACCACAATATCCAGCTCGATCCTGCAGGGCTTGTGATCCCACTGTGCAGTCAGGTAATCATACACGCTGTCAATAGAAGCTTCCACGTCAAGGATATAACCTGTGACGCCGGGAACCACCTCAAAGACGCCGTTTGTCCGCTTTAAGGACGCATCCACGGCAGCCTGATCATACTCCGTGCACTTTGTGAGCACATCATTGATGGCCTGCAGGTCAAAGTCCAGGGCAATGTCAAATACCTTGTTTTCATGCTCCAGATCCATCAGCACCTTATAGCGCTCTATCACGTTGCCCTGTGTTCCCAGCGTAAGGGCCTCCTGGACAAGCTCCGGATTTGCCCAGGAGATACCCAGCTCTCCGGCGGTAACCGTCACCTCCTGATCCTGTGCGGCCAGCAGTGTGATTTCCACCTCTCTTAAGCCTTCCACATAATTCTCCACAGCCGAGGAAGCCTCTTTAGCACTCATGCCTGACAAATCTATCTCCCCGGCAAAAACACCGGTTTTTATAGTCTCTTCTCCCTGAGCCCTTACTGTGATGCCGGCCGTAAGCGCCCACAGGCACAAACAAGCCGCCATACACCACCGACACAAATATTTTTTCATACTGCTCCTCATTCTTTCCTTAAAAAGCTGGTTGAAATCCTCTTTCTCTGTGCAAAAAAATTTGAATTAATAAAAAAAGTATGATAAAGTAGGAATCACCATAGCAAGCACCAGCAAAACGATGATGGCTGCCGAGATGCGCTGTCTCGTTTTTTTATTCCAATGAAACATAATTACTCCTCTTTTCTGATTCAAACAACAAACTCTGAAAGGATATTATAAATGAATTTAGTGGTTTTGGCAAGTTTAATCCTGTTTATACTAATACTTTCCATGCTCCTTTCCAAAAAAAGCAGGGAGAGCAAAAAGGCGGAAGCTCTCTTCTGGGAAAGGGAACGCCTGGCCGACTCCGTGCGCCGAAAGCCTCTGGACAATCTGGATTATATTAAAATCCCCTTAGACACCTTTCCCCTAAGCCTGATGGAAGAAAATCCTGCGGTCAGGGAATGTGTGGATATCCTAAAAACCCTTTCCACCCAGCCCATCGTCAACCTCACAGGCTATTCCAACACCGATTTAAAGCTGGAGTACGGCACCGCCAATATTACGGCCCTGTCCGATTACGACCAAAATTATACCGTACTGGTGCGCACCCTGCAGAAATGGGCGGATCTTTTATGGGACAACGGCTTTATCCCACAGGCCGCCGCCATCATGGAATTTGCGGTGAGCACCAAAACCGACATAAGCCGCACCTATTACAGGCTGGCGGAATACTACTGCGCAAACGGCCAAAGAGACAAAATTCCCCTTTTAATCCAGACCGCCCAGTCCCTTCATTCCGCAAACAGCAAGACTATCGTCCGTACCTTGCAAGAATCTTATCCGTAAGTCTGCTTGCCTCACTTTTGGTAAGCTTTTCCACATCAACGTCCACCATCAGTTTATGCCGCGCAATCAGGCTATATAACCGTTCCTTTTGGGATTTTGCGGCAGGTGTGTCCCTTTTTGCCTGATATTGCAGCACAAAGGGACAAAACACCTCTTCCTGGGGGTCATAAAACTGCCGGACCAGCCTTTCATAGAGGGCCGATGCAGCCTGGGCGTCCCCAAGGGCTCTGTGAGCCTCATGGGCGATCCCATAATAGGCACACAGGTAATCCAGATTTCTGTGCTCCAATTCTCCAAGATACTTTTTTGCAATCTTTAAGGTGTCAATTCCCTCCTTTTCAAAGGACAGTCTCTGATCCACCGCCGCCTTTTTCAGGAAAGAAAAGTCAAATAAAACCCGGTGCCCCAGCAAAGGATAATTCTCCAGAAAGGAAAACAGGGAAGGCGCCACCTCTCCGATCTGCAAAGCGTCCTGAAGCATCTCATCTCTAATTCCCGTAAGCGCCGTGATTTTTTCTCCCAGCCGTCTGCCTGGATTCACAAAGGTCCAAAAGGTATCCTGAACCTGGCCGTCTACCACCTTCACGGCTCCGATCTCTATTATTTTATCAAGCTTTGGGTTTAACCCTGTGGTTTCCAAGTCAATGCTGACGTAAGAGCGTATCATATGTTCCCTTTCCATGGCTTCTTAAAATTGTGGTGCGCGCCTCTCCGGTCAGAGGAGAACGCTCTCTATAGTCAAACAGCACAAAGCAAGGCTTTTCTTTTGCCTCCCCAATTTTCTCCGGTTCCCACACGGGATAAAAGAAGGGCTCTAAATGGGTCATTTTGCTCATCTGCTTCCAGTCATATCCCTCATAGCCCTTCAGATAGCTCCTTTGAATCTCCTGCGTCTGATAAAAGTCCCGGATATCCTCTTTAAAGGGAGCCATATCCCGGGCAAAGTCCGGCCTGCTTTTTGCCTTTTCCCGCAGATACATGTCATAGGTGAGAAGCTCTTTATAGGCGGGAAGCCTTTCCGGGTCGCATTCCCACGCAAACCGAAGCAGTATCCCATAGCGGTGGGCTCTGGCCGGGCTGTTGAGAAAATAATTTTGTTTTTCAAAGAAATCCCCCATGGACGCAAACATGGCAAAGGGGCTTTGAAATACTTTTACAAGAAGCCTGAGCGTATGGCTGTATTGTCCGCTGTTGTAGTACAGCTCCACCAGCTCCTCTATTTTTTTAAGGTGCCTGAGCTGTCCAAAGGAGAGCCAGTTGGTAGAAAGCACCTCATAGGGCGGCTCCTCAAGATAGCGAATCCCGAATTGCTCCGCGTCCTCGTACAGCTTTGAACCCTTCAGCACCTTTAAAAAGCCAAGCTGCAGCTGCTGGGGCTTCATGGCATAGACTCTGTCAAAGGATTCCGCAAAGCTCTCAAGGTCTTCATAGGGCAGTCCAGCGATCAAGTCCAGATGCTGGTGTACATTATTTCCCGCCCGGATGGCGGCCACATTTTTTTCAAGCCGCTCTAAATTCGTCACTCTGCACACCGCCTTCAGGGTATGTGGATTTGTGGACTGAACTCCGATCTCAAGCTGAACCAGCCCAGGGCGAAGGCTGCCAAGCAGCGCGATATGTTCCTCCTTCAATAGATCTGCCGAAATTTCAAAATGAAAATTAGTGACACCATTGTCATGTTCCTGGAGATACCTCCAGATCTCCAGGGCATGAACCGGGCTGCAGTTAAAGGTTCGGTCTACAAATTTCACCTGCTTTACCCTGTGATCCAGGAAAAATTGCAGTTCCTCTTTTACGACACTAATGTCACGTATCCGTATGCACTTGTCCACCGAGGAAAGGCAGTAGCTGCATCGGTATGGACAGCCCCTGCTGCTCTCATAATAAATAATCCTGTTGGCAAAGGGCTCTAAGTTCTCATAGGGAAAAGGCAGGCTGTTTATATCTAACAGCTCTCTGGGGCCGGTGAAACCCTGGGGCAGGCATAAGCCCGCACAGGCTCCAAAATCTATGTCCATTCCTTGCTCCCTTTTTTCGTAAAGGGTAATAAGCTCTCTAAATGCAGCCTCGCCCTCTCCCACCATAATGCCTGTAACCTGCGGATATTTCCTCAGGATGTCCTCTGCGCCAAAGCTCACCTGGGGCCCCCCCAGCCAGATGTCCGTGTCCGGAAGCACCTTTGGCAGCTCCTTCAGCAAATCCTCCACCAGCTTCCAATTCCAAATGTAACAGGAAAAGCCTACCGCCTCCGGTCTCTGTTCATAAATTTGAGCCAAAATATCCATCTTGTCCTGGTTTATGGTAAACTCCGCCAGTACAATCCGGTTCGAAAGCTCCTTCCCCGCATAGGCCCGCAGGCTGTAGATGGCGGGATTGGAATGAATATATTTTGCATTAATGGCAGTCAATAAAAATTTCATCGGTTAAAGCTCCAATCTCCTTGCTACGGTCTCCCACACGCTCTCTGGAATCTGTGCCAGAGGAAGGGGCGACTCCTTCTGCACCTCTAGGATACTCTGATAAAAATAATTGATTCCGGTAACCAGCGTCTTTTTTATGGCCCGGCACAAGATTCTTCCATCCTCCTCCAGACCGCTGGTCTGAAAGTCCCGCAGAAATCCCTTCACATCATAAGGAATGGATAGCAGTTCCATACGCCATATGCCGTCTTTTGATGTGCTGTCTTTTGCTTCCCCGCCTTTTGATCTCCTGCCTTGTAAAGCCTGTCCTGTCACCAGGGCAAACTGAGCCCTTCCTCCCACTCCGTCTATGGCAAGCCCCAGAGAGCCCGGGTTTAAATAGGTCTTTTCTCCCTGTGTAAAAATTTCCTGATGATGGCTGTGCCCTCCAAAAAGGTATCCCTGCTCTATGGCCCCCAGAGCCCGCTCTCTGGTTCCCCGGCCAAAGGTTACGTTTCCTCTTATCTGTCCCGGTGTGCCATGGCACAGATAAGTGTCCGGACAGCCCTCCTTAGAAAAAATCTCTTCCCGGGGCAGTTCTTCCAAAAACGCCAAATCTTCCCTGGATAGATGAAGGGCCGTATAATACAGGGCTCCGTTTGCAGAGGAAGGCTTCCATCCCTGGCTCTTTTTTTTATTTTCCAGCAGATATTCCTCTCTGTTGCCTCTGATCATAACACAGGGACGGCTTTCCCGCATTTCATAAATAAGCCTCATTGTGCGCTCCGGATAAGGACTGTCCGTCACGTAATCCCCCAGACACAGTATCCCATCCACAGGATGCTTCCTGAGATAATCCAAAAACGCTTCCAGCGCCATATAATTTCCATGAATATCACTGATGACCGCAAATCTTGTCATGCCCTTTCCCCCGTCTTTTCTTTCTTCTTCCATATTACCAGGCGTTTGCAAAACTCGCTGACAAAGCCACGAACCTGGTCTTAATAACCAAAAACGGGTTCCGCAATTACCTGCCTGTATTGCAGTCCGTCAGATGTTCCGCACCGCCTCCCTCACAGACAGCACGCTGGACGGGGCTACCGAAAGCTCATCCACCCCCATCTCCAGAAACCTCTCCGTAAGCCCCACATCCGCCGCCAGGTCCCCGCAGATCCCTGCCCATATCCCCGCCGCATGGGCATTCTTTACCGTCAGCTCTATCAGACGCAGCACCGCCTCGTGGTGGGCGTCAAAAAATTCCTCCAGCCTCTGGTTCTGCCTGTCTATGGCCAGCGTGTACTGCGTCAGGTCATTGGTCCCCAGGCTGAAAAAGTCCACCTCCTCCGCCAGCCTGTCGCTGATTATGGCCGCCGCCGGGGTCTCCACCATGATCCCAAGCTCCACTTCCCCAACGGCCTTCCCTTCCTCTGACAGCTCCTTCTTTACCTCTTCCACGATCTCCTTTATCTTCCGCACTTCCTCCACGGATATCACCATGGGGAACATCACCGCTGCCCTCCCGTACGCTGACGCCCTGTAGATGGCGCGCAGCTGGGCTGCAAACACATCCCTTCTCGTCAGGCAGATCCGGATGGCACGGCACCCTAACGCCGGGTTTTCCTCCCTGGGCAGCCCGAAATAGTCCGCCTGTTTGTCCGCTCCGATATCCAGGGTCCTGATCACCACCTTTTTCCCTTCCATCCGGGAGAGCACTTCCTTATAAATCTCAAACTGCTCCTCCTCCGTGGGATAGTCCTCCCTTCCAAGGTAGAGAAACTCGCTCCGGAAAAGCCCTATGCCTCCCGCATCCGACTCCAGCACCTTCTCCACCTCTTCCGCGCTTCCTATGTTGGCATATATCTCCACCCTTCTCCCGTCACGGGTCTCGTTCTCCAGGCCCCTAAGCTGCTCCAGCCTCCCCTGGCGCTCTTTCTGCCTTTCCTCTCTCTCCTGAAGCTCTGAAAGGGTCTCCTCATCCGGCTCCACATAAAGCACTCCCGAAAACCCGTCCACCGCACCCTGTTTCCCGTCATACTCCTCCTTTAACTCCACCTGGGTCTGCACCAGGGCCGGGATGTTCAGGGACCGGGCCAGGATCGCCGTATGGGAGTTGGCTGATCCCCCGCACAGGGCAAATGCCAGTATCTTATCCTTGTCAAGCTGCATGGTCTCGCTGGGCGACAGGTCCTGGGCTAACAGGATCACCGGCTCTTCCCAGGGCGCTTCCTCCTCCCCGCCTGCCAGAATCCCCGCAACCTGACGGGAAACGTCCAGCACATCCGCGCTGCGCTGCTTCATGTAGTCATTGTCCAGCTCCGAAAACATCCGGGCAAACTGCTCCCCAGCAGTCCGCACCGCATATTCCGCATCCGCCTTCTCCTCCCGGATCAGGCTGCGGACCGCCTCCAGGTAATCCGCATCCTCCAGCATCATCCGGTGCACCTCAAAGATCATGGCCTGTTCCTCCCCGGCCTCTTTCAGTGCCTTCTCATACAGGCCCTCTATCCGGGCCGACGCTTTCCTTCTGGCCTCTTCAAACCGCGCAAGCTCCCCCTCCGCATCCTCCACTGTCCGTTTTGGGGCTGCCGCCTCTTTTCTGGCATAAAGGCGTATTTTCCCCGCCGCAGTCCCCTTGGAAACACCTTTTCCTGCATATTTCTGCATGTCCTGCCTTCACCCCCGTCCTGTTTTTCCGCTGCTATTTCCTGATCCGCAGACGCAAAGCCGCCCATAAAAGCATGCGGCGTCAATTATATAAAAAAACCAAACCTTATAAACTGACTGCAGCCAACCTGCCCCAAAGCAGTGTTGCGATCAATTTATAAAATCTGGTCTTGCCTGCCATGCAGTGACAGTCCATTTATCCTTCACTGAAACTAATCTCTTGACTTTGTTCGTATCATATCAAAGGTATTGCAGAAAGTCAATAGAACTTTATACGCCCTCAGACCGACAGGCCTGAGGGCGCTTTCTATTTGCTGTGCTAGGGGACAGCAGAGAATATCAGAAAATTAATGTTCCCTGTGTTTCTTATTTCAGCATTTTCTTCATTTCATCAGCCACAAACTGTACCTTAGTACCTACAATTACCTGTACCGAGGTTTTGCTGGGACGAATCACACCTGAAATTCCGGCAGACTTGATCTTCTTTTCATCCACCTGGGTGTAATCCTTTACTTCAATGCGCAGTCTTGTAATACAGTTGTCAAGGGAAGCGATATTGCCCTTTCCCCCCAGTCCCTGTAAAACGATAGATGCAACCTGGGTAAAGTCATCGTTAGCCAAAACAGCCGCTTTCTCGGTTTCCACATCGTCGTCCTCACGTCCCGGCGTCTTTAAGTCAAACTTCACAATGGCAAACCTGAATACCACATAGAACACGATAAAGGCCGCAATGCCCAGAGGAAGAATCATCCAAGTATTCTGTGCTGCCGGCAGGGGTGCGGAGAACAGAAGATCCGTAGCGCCTGCGGAAAAGCTGAAGCCTGCCCGGAAGCCCAAAAGCACGGTAATCACAGTAAAGATACCATACAGCAGAGCGTAGATCACATACAGGCCGGGCGCCAGGAACATGAATGCGAACTCAAAGGGCTCAGTAACGCCGCAGACAAAGGAGCAGACTGCAGCGGAAGCCACAAGGCCGATAGCCACTTTCTTCTTGTTGCTCTTTGCGGTATGTATCATAGCAAGTGCCGCGCCGGGAACACCACCCATCATACAAGGGAAGAAGCCGGACATATACATACCAAGACTCCAGGTGACATCAGCGGAGGTGTCTCCTGCCCAGAAGTGGGACAGGTCGCCGATTCCGATGGTGTCAAACCAGAACACGTTGTTCAGGGCATGATGCAGACCGGTAGGGATCAGCAGACGATTCAGGAAAGCATAGATACCTGCTCCCACTGCATCCAGTCCGATGATGGCCTCGCCTA
Source organism: Acetatifactor sp. (assembly GCF_982438285.1). Classification (NCBI taxonomy): domain Bacteria; kingdom Bacillati; phylum Bacillota; class Clostridia; order Lachnospirales; family Lachnospiraceae; genus Acetatifactor; species Acetatifactor sp. Next base: position 10,169 of record NZ_CEWDFQ010000043.1, read on the forward strand.
CTGCGATAAGAACACTGAACAAGAGAGGCCATACAACCATCAGGATGGCTGATACAATAATAGATACAACTCCGGACACAATGGCCACACAGCGCTTGCCGCTGAAGAAGGACAGCCAGTCGGGCAGCTTGGTTCCCTTAAACTTATTGTAGCACACAGCGCCGATGATACCGGCCAGAATACCGATAAAAGGATTTACAATTTTGTCAAAGGCCAGCACAGCATTCTCATTTGCCGCGATAGAAGGAATAATGGTGGTAATCACGGATGTGTTGAGGAGAGATGTGATCATCAGCCAGGACACCAGCGCAGCCAGCCCTCCTGTTCCGTCATTATCCTCAGACAAGCCTACTCCCACACCAATTACAAACAAAATCGCCAGATTGTCTATAAGAGCTCCTCCGGCCTTCACCAGGAAAAATCCGATTCTCTCGATAATTCCCGTAATCTCGCCGCCCTGCATGGTGGCGGGACACATCAGGTAGCCGATACCCATCAGGATACCGCAGATCGGCAGACAAGCTACCGGAAGCATCAGGGCCTTGCCCAGCTTCTGTAAATGTTTCATCATAAATAATAAACCCCCGTTTCTTCCTGCCCTAGCCTCAGGATTATTTTATTCTAAAGGAACCTTTTTCCTCCGAATACAGTTTGAAAATGTAGTAGAAATTTTTAAAGATTTTCCTTCATAAACGCTTCCAGAGCCGCAGCCGCCTTATCCTCATCCGGACCCTCCAGTGTAAACTTAACGGTCTGTCCCTTTTTCACAGCCAGCATCATCAGGGAAATCAGCTTCTTTGCATCCGCCTTTTTCTGGCCGTTGTCAATGGTCACCGTACTGGCAAACTCTCCGGCCTTTTTTACCAGCAGGCCTGCAGGCCTTGCATGAATTCCCAGCTCATCGGTAATGGTGTACTCAAATTGTTTCATTTCTCTTTTTCCTTTCTTTTCCTATTCCTTTCTTTTCCTATATTACAGTCCGTCAGATGTTCCGCACCGCCTCCCTCACAGACAGCACGCTGGACGGGGCTACCGAAAGCTCATCCACCCCCATCTCCAGAAACCTCTCCGTAAGCCCCACATCCGCCGCCAGGTCCCCGCAGATCCCTGCCCATATCCCCGCCGCATGGGCATTCTTTACCGTCAGCTCTATCAGACGCAGCACCGCCTCGTGGTGGGCGTCAAAAAATTCCTCCAGCCTCTGGTTCTGCCTGTCTATGGCCAGCGTGTACTGCGTCAGGTCATTGGTCCCCAGGCTGAAAAAGTCCACCTCCTCCGCCAGCCTGTCGCTGATTATGGCCGCCGCCGGGGTCTCCACCATGATCCCAAGCTCCACTTCCCCAACGGCCTTCCCTTCCTCTGACAGCTCCTTCTTTACCTCTTCCACGATCTCCTTTATCTTCCGCACTTCCTCCACGGATATCACCATGGGGAACATCACCGCTGCCCTCCCGTACGCTGACGCCCTGTAGATGGCGCGCAGCTGGGCTGCAAACACATCCCTTCTCGTCAGGCAGATCCGGATGGCACGGCACCCTAACGCCGGGTTTTCCTCCCTGGGCAGCCCGAAATAGTCCGCCTGTTTGTCCGCTCCGATATCCAGGGTCCTGATCACCACCTTTTTCCCTTCCATCCGGGAGAGCACTTCCTTATAAATCTCAAACTGCTCCTCCTCCGTGGGATAGTCCTCCCTTCCAAGGTAGAGAAACTCGCTCCGGAAAAGCCCTATGCCTCCCGCATCCGACTCCAGCACCTTCTCCACCTCTTCCGCGCTTCCTATGTTGGCATATATCTCCACCCTTCTCCCGTCACGGGTCTCGTTCTCCAGGCCCCTAAGCTGCTCCAGCCTCCCCTGGCGCTCTTTCTGCCTTTCCTCTCTCTCCTGAAGCTCTGAAAGGGTCTCCTCATCCGGCTCCACATAAAGCACTCCCGAAAACCCGTCCACCGCACCCTGTTTCCCGTCATACTCCTCCTTTAACTCCACCTGGGTCTGCACCAGGGCCGGGATGTTCAGGGACCGGGCCAGGATCGCCGTATGGGAGTTGGCTGATCCCCCGCACAGGGCAAATGCCAGTATCTTATCCTTGTCAAGCTGCATGGTCTCGCTGGGCGACAGGTCCTGGGCTAACAGGATCACCGGCTCTTCCCAGGGCGCTTCCTCCTCCCCGCCTGCCAGAATCCCCGCAACCTGACGGGAAACGTCCAGCACATCCGCGCTGCGCTGCTTCATGTAGTCATTGTCCAGCTCCGAAAACATCCGGGCAAACTGCTCCCCAGCAGTCCGCACCGCATATTCCGCATCCGCCTTCTCCTCCCGGATCAGGCTGCGGACCGCCTCCAGGTAATCCGCATCCTCCAGCATCATCCGGTGCACCTCAAAGATCATGGCCTGTTCCTCCCCGGCCTCTTTCAGTGCCTTCTCATACAGGCCCTCTATCCGGGCCGACGCTTTCCTTCTGGCCTCTTCAAACCGCGCAAGCTCCCCCTCCGCATCCTCCACTGTCCGTTTTGGGGCTGCCGCCTCTTTTCTGGCATAAAGGCGTATTTTCCCCGCCGCAGTCCCCTTGGAAACACCTTTTCCTGCATATTTCTGCATGTCCTGCCTTCACCCCCGTCCTGTTTTCCCGCTGCTATTTCCTGATCCGCAGGCAGTCGTCCCCCGGCTTTACATGTCCCTGGGCGATCCCCTCCACCGCGGTAAAATCCGGCGTATTGCAGATAATCATCGGCGTCATACAGTCATATCCCTCTTTCTCGATGGCCTGTATGTCCGCCTCAATCAAAAGCTCTCCTTTCTTCACCTGTTTCCCCGCTTCCGTTTTGATCTGAAAATGCTTTCCCTCCAGCTTTACCGTATCCAGACCGATATGAATCAAGATTTCCACTCCCTCACTGGTTGTAAGGACCACCGCATGGCCGGTGGGGAAAACAGTACTCACCTCCCCGTCCGCAGGTGCAAAAACCTTTCCGCCCAACGCCTGAAAGGCGACTCCTTTCCCTAAAATCTCATCCCGGAAAGTGGGATCGCTCACCTGGGACAGGGGAACGCATTCTCCTTCCACGGGCGCTCCCAGTAAAATTTCCTTTTTTTTCTTAAAATCAAATAAGCCCATCCTCCATACTTCCCTTCTTTTTAGTTTGTTTTTCAAAGCTGACCGTCTGTTTAATCCACAGTGTCAGATAAATCTGTTCTTCCTCCGTCATCTCACACTGGTATTCTTTTTTCAAATGCTCTCTCACCTTCTGGGCTGCCAGATACTCCCTGCTGCAGTACCTCTTCACAAATTGATAAAATTGTTCATCCTCTTCCCCCTCCCCCGAGGGCATAAGCAGCATCCGGTAAGACAAAAACTTCAGATTGGACAGCAGGCAGTCCATACGAAAGGAATCCTCCGGCGGCAGGGACAGCTCCTCCTCCAGAATCTTTATGGTATCCCGGATCACATTTGTTACCCGCCAGGTATCCCGGACCTTTGTGTCAAACTGTGCATTCACCAGGTGAATGGCAATGGATGCGGCCTCATCGTCCGGCAGACGGATTCCCGTATACTCCGCGATCAGGTCTAGCGCGTGCATGCCGATCTCAAACTGCTGGGGATAAAATCGTTTGATTTCCAGATAAAGCGCGTTGGAAAAATCCATTCCCTCCCGGTACCGTGTGATGGCAAAGCTGATGTGATCCGTGAGCGTCAAATACACGTTCTGGCTCAGCCTGGTATTTAACTGCTCCTTGGCATACGCAATGATATCCGCCGACACCTGAATGTTCTCCAGAGGAATATTTTCCAGCAGATTTTCAAACTGCCTGCGCACATCACTGTTTTCCAGACGGAATATTTTTTCAACATCCGCCTCACTGACAGTCTGCCCCGGCCTTTTCTGAAAACCAATTCCCCTTCCCATGACAATAATCTCATTGTGATCTGCATCCCATGAAGATATGACGTTATTATTGATAACTTTTCCGATTACCATACCTGCTCAACTCCTGGGCAGATCACCTTCTGCCGTCTTTTGTACTGAAAGCTGTTTATAGATAGAAAAAAACCAGGCTTTATAAACTGACCGACAGCAAAACTGCCTAAAAGCAGTGTTGCGGTCAATTTATAAAATCTGGTTTTGCCTGCCACACAGTAACAATCCATTCATTGTTGATTTGAACCAAACTTTAATTATGTATATAGC
>NZ_CEWDFQ010000044.1:0-13946 GCF_982438285.1 Acetatifactor sp.
TATTATGATATTCCAATTCCTTTTTGGTAAGCTTTGTGCCGTCCTCCACCTGATCCAGAAGGATGGCAACCTCGTTGGGCTCCAGACGGATAATTTCTTTTTCGTGTCTTTTCGGAAGAGGCACCAGAGCCGCAGGATTTTTTTCAATCATCTCATTCTGAAAAAAATAATTATAAAAGCTTCTCAAGGTGGCAAGCTTTCTTTCCTTTCCCCGTTCCTCGTTGGTGATATCCTTTCCGTCCTTTTGATAAAGGGCAATATACTCAAGATATTCTTCAATATCCATACGGGTGAGCTGATCCAAAAGAGAAAGTGGATAGTCCTTTATTTCCATTTTAGCACATACGGCGTTCTTTTCGTGAAGAAACTCAAAAAAGAGCCTGATATCATAGGCATAGGCCAATCTGGTACGGGAAGAGGTATATTCTTCAATTCCGCGAAAAAATGTCCTGCAGAACCCAGGAAGGGTATCTAAAACCGCCCGGAGCTTCAATAAGTTTTGTTTATTTTGTTCGTCATGATAGTTATCATTTTTTATTACCGCCAAAGCACTCTGTCCAGCCTTTCTGATTTGCATTTTGAATTGCAGTAAACATCCGCTCCTTTACACCGGGGTTTTCCAGATTCAGCTGACGGAGCAGATTTTTGACATATTCCCGTTTGGTATGCCCGTCTGCAGGACAGGGGCTTTTCACCACAGGAACATTATATTTATTTACAAATCCGATTACATCGGCTTCTTTCATATACATTAAAGGCCTGATTACGGTTAAATCCGTTCGGTCCAGATAGGTGACGGGGGCAAAGGTATGAAAACGCCCTTCAAAAATAAGTGACATTAACATGGTTTCCACTATGTCATCCCTGTGATGCGCATAAGCCACTTTGTTGCAGCCGAGGGATTTCACTGTTTGATTTAAAGCTCCTTTTCTCATTTTTGCACACAAGGAGCAAGGATTTGTTTCTTTACGCTCCTCAAAAATAATCTGTGCGATGTCTGTTGGAATGACGGTGTATTCCACCTGCAGCTCCTTGCAGAGTGCGCGGATACCATCTAAATTCAAATTGCCGAAACCAAGGTCTACAGTCACTGCGTGAATGGAAAATTCTTTTGGATAAAAACGCTTTAAGCTGTTTAGGGCATATAAAAGAGTCAAACTGTCCTTTCCACCGGAAATGCCTACTGCAATCTTGTCATATTCATCTATCATATGGTAATCGTCCACTGCTTTGCGAACGCAGCTTAACACCTGTTGTAATTTCATATAGTCCTCCATGGTTGTTTCTATGGATATGCTTGGTTAAATTTCTATTTTATTTTATTATTTTTGCAGTTTAAAAACAATAGGCAATTATATTTTTCCAAAACCCGGATATACTTTCAATGAAACCGATATCTGCATTAAGGCGGAACAGGAAAGGAGAAATCTATGGCAGTAGAATTTCGTGAAAGTGAAACAAAAGATAACCTGATGAGGGCATTTGCCGGGGAAAGCCAGGCCAGAAACCGATACACCTTTGCAGCATCTCAGGCAAAGAAAAACGGCCTGCATGTTATCAGTGCAATTTTTGCATTCACAGCTTCCCAGGAGAAGGAACATGCAGAAATCTTTTACAACCATTTGAAGGAAATGGCAGGAGAGACTATCTTTATTGACGGTGGTTATCCGGTAGATATCACAGAGGATGTAGAAAAGCTTCTCCGCATGGCCCAGCATAATGAATATGAAGAGCATGAGCCAATTTATAAAACCTTTGGAGAAAAGGCTCTGGAAGAAGGCTTTAAAAATGTTGCGGCTTCTTTTCTGCAGATTGCAGAGATCGAAAAGGTGCATGGAGACCGATTCGGTAAATATGCGAAGCTTTTGGAAGAAGGCAAGCTGTTTGTGTCGGATGTGGAAGCAGAGTGGATGTGTCTAAACTGCGGCTATGTTTATAAAGGCCTGGAGGCCCCGAAGGTGTGTCCTGTATGTAAGCATGACAGAGGATATTTTATAAGATTTGAATTCGCACCCTTCGGAAAATAGTTTTTTGCAACCTTTGCTTGAGATAAGTATATTTTCAGTGTATTATTAATATATAGCAAAGGAAGATTTTTGAAATTTACAGAAGAAGGGGCTGTCTGAATGAAATTTAAGCTGGAAAACAAATATTTTCGCTGGGGTTTGACGGCATTTTTAGTCATTGCGGCAAGCATTTTATTTTATTATGTATTGTTTTACGGTTCAGACATAAAGGTTGGCATAAAGGTAGTGATAAACATTCTTATGCCTGTGGTATTTGGCTTTGTCACTGCCTATCTGCTGACGCCGGTATTGAATTTCATAGAAGATAAAATTCTGCTTTTTTTCTGCAGAAAGTGCAAAATAAAGCCTTCTAAGAGAAGGAATTCTCTCGTGAGAGGAATCGGAATTATCCTTACGATGATTTTTTTCTTTGCCATTATTCATGGCCTTTTTTCCATGCTGCTTTCTCAGATCGTCCCAAGCATACAGAACATTGTAATTAATTTTGATTCTTACATCAATAATTTTACAAGATGGCTGAACAGACTTTTGGAGGATAATGCAGACCTCAAAAATTATGCCATGCGGCTGGTGAATAAATACTCGGTTGAGCTGGAAGCCTGGCTGAACGATACAGCATTTACCACGACCAGCGAATTAATCAGAAGAGTTTCTCTGAGTGTCATCGGTATTTTCAGAGTATTGTGGAATTTTCTTATCGGTCTGATTATATCTGTTTACCTTCTTGCCAGCAAGGAGAAATTTGCAGGGCAGGCAAAGAAGATTGCCTTTGCCTTGTTTGAAAAGCACACGGCCAATGTGATCATTAAAAACTTTCGGTTTACACACAGAACTTTTATCGGATTTATCAGCGGAAAAATTTTAGATTCCATTATAATTGGCGTGCTGTGCTTTATTGGAACAAGCATTTTGCATACACCTTATGCAGTGCTGGTCAGTGTGATAGTGGGCGTTACGAATGTAATTCCTTTTTTCGGGCCTTATCTGGGGGCTGTTCCCAGCACGATTTTAATTTTTATAGTAGATCCTATGCACCCTTTAAATTGCGTTTATTTTGTTATCTTTATTGTGATTTTACAGCAGTTTGACGGTAATTTTTTAGGGCCCAAAATTTTGGGAAATTCTACCGGTCTTACGGGTTTTTGGGTGATCTTTGCAATTACGCTTTTTGGAGGACTGTTTGGTGTATTAGGTATGTTTATCGGTGTTCCCATTTTTGCTGTAATTTATGCGGGAATTAAATCTATCGTCAACACGGCGCTTAAGAAAAAAAATCTTCCCTGCGATACGCAGGCTTATGTCAATGTAGGCAGTATTGATGAGCAGGGATTTCATGATGACAATGAAGAAAAACAAGGAGAGAAAAATAAATGAGATTTGTGATACAGCGGGTAGCAGAGGCATCTGTTTCGGTGGAAGATAAGGAGATTGGACGAATTCAAAAAGGGTTTTTGGTGTTTGTGGGAATCAATCAGTCAGATACTATTGAAATTGCAAATAAAATGGTAAAAAAATTAGTTGGCTTGAGAATTTTTGCAGATGAAAACGGAAAAACAAACCTTGATCTGCATGCTGTAGACGGGCAGCTGCTTATTATTTCACAATTTACCTTATATGCAGATTGCAGAAAGGGAAACCGCCCCTCCTTTACCAGAGCAGGTGAACCCCAAAAAGCCCAGGCACTTTACGAACATATTCTGGAACAATGCCGCAAAGAAATATCTGTGGTTAAAGGAGGGTGCTTTGGAGCGGATATGAAAATTTCTCTTTTGAATGACGGTCCATTCACCGTGATTTTCGATTCGGATGAAATGCAGATACAGTGAGCCTGGTAGTCTTCTGAAAAACCTATAACTATTCGTTAAAGTTGTCTTTTGCGCATAGTTGGAACCATCCTCCTCTGCATCATCCGAAGCGTTATAAAAATTTAACTAAGCGTTTAAGGAACGGAAAAGTCCAATACTTGAGCATTCCCATATTGTTCCAGCAGTTGTTTTAGATAAGCATCTTCATCAGAATGTATTTCACCGCTTTCCAAATTAAAATAAATGTAAGATACATTGCCGTCTGAATCAAAATTTTCTGTGGCATATTCTGATAAAACCACCTGCTGATCAGAGACATTTAAGCTGTATTTTGCTACATAATGACCGCCTGCGGCATAGATGCCCTCGTCATCATAGCGTATGGGATAGGCCGTGCCAGCGCTTCCGATTGTGATGGAAGAATTACCCTGTGCGCTTTCAAAAGAGGCTTTGCAAAAGATGCTGGCCTGCGCAGTCAATGTCTGTCCCTCCCTTGTCTCCTCATAAGAATAAGTTCCCTCCTGAGCTTCCACCAAAATTGTCTGCCCATTTATACTCAGGTATACAGATGGAAATTCCTCCTGAGGCGTCTGCTGCTGAAGCTCTTGTTTTTCCAATTCCTGTTCAAGTTGAGCAATCTCAGCCTCCAAAGTCTTTCTCAGCTCTATGAGCTGTTTTTCCATAGCATCATTTTGCTGTGCTTCCATAGATTCTTCGCTGCTTATTAAAGAATCCACTGTCTTGCTTCCGATAGGATTTAATGTTAAGCCAAAAACGCAGAATATCACAAACAGAATAGAAAAAAGCAGTATCCAGAATCCAGGCTTTTTATAATTCATTATATTCCTGATTCGGGCTTTTACATTATTTTTTCCAAAAGACAGCGGGCAGCCTGAAACAACTCTTTCCTTTCCCGATAGACGAAGCAGTGTCTGGGAATAGACTTTTCGCTCTGCTGTTGTATTATGATTTAATGTTATTTCATCACAGGACATTTCCATGTCCTGGCTCATCAAATAGAATGCAAGCCATACAAGAGGATTAAACCAGTGAATACAGCATAAAAGAAAGGAGGCCTGCTTGATCAGGGGATCTCTTCGACGGATATGTGTGTATTCATGGACGAGGCATATTTGCTTCTCTTCCGCTGTTATCGTATCAGGCAGATAAATAACAGGCTTAACAATTCCCAGAACAAAAGGTGTATCCAGTCCTGGCACTATTTTGACAGAAATATTGCGATAAAAATTGGTTTCCACAACTTTTGCCTTCAGCCGTTTTTTGAGACAAAGGCAGGTAAAAAGGCAGTATATAAACAAAAGCAATACGCCAATGGGCCATACAAAAGCTCCCAGATGCAGCAAAAAAGCCAAAGAGTCTGTGAAATCCCCTGCAAAAGTGGAAACCGCAGAGGCTTCTGATGTTCCTGATTGTGCCTGCAGATCAAAGGAGGCGGTCACTTTTTCAGAATCTGCTGCAGTGGAATTTTTGCTGTCTGCCTGAAATTCACTGAAGGCTTCCGCAAAAATGCCGGAATCAAGAATGTTTTCTGCGGATGCCGCCACCTGCTTTCCCACCAGGCTGAATTCACTGTCAAGGGACCAAGGACAAATCAGTCGAAAGGCAACGGCAATCCAAAGGAAATAAGAAAATGTCTTTGGCGCCTTTTTTAAAAGCAGTCTGGCTAAAAACACAAAAAGAATGCAGTAGGAAGCAGTCAGGCTCATACTCAGCACAGTCAGAAACAGATTGATCATAAAACCCCTCCTTATCTTGATTTTTCAGGCATTTTCATTTGTTAAGAATTGTCATTCCTCAAAGCTGTCAATATAGCTGCGCAGCTCCTCAACCTCCTTGTGAGAGAGCTTGCGTCCTTGAAAAAAGGCTGTAAGGAACCTGGGCAGAGAACCAAAGGTTTCCGTCACATAATTTTGGCTCTGCAGTCCGTAAAACTGTTCCTTAGTCAGCTTTGCGGAGACAATGGATTTTTCATTTTGAAAAATACCCTTTCCAATTAATTTCTTTAAAACAGTATAGGTAGTTGACTTTTTCCAGGAAAGCTCCTTTTCACAAAGCTTTACCAGCTCTGTGGAGGAAATGGGTTCGTTTGCCCAGATAATGTCTGCAAATTTGGATTCTGCGTCTGCAAGCTTGTAGCAGTCCTTCATAAGGCTCATCTCCTTTCACATGGTTTGGACGAAAACACGAAAATTATTGCTGCTTTTAAAATATAAAAGGTCTATAAGCAGTAGACTCTTTACTTGCTTTGAGTCTACTACGTATAGACCATATTGTCAAGAAGTTTTTGAGCAGATTGAGCGGCGCTTTCACTGCTCTGGCATCCATACCTTCATTTTTCCTGTTTCCCTGTTACACCAGGTATAATAAGGAATGGCGGTCAATTCACATCTCTCCCATTCAGGAGGCGCAAAGGAATACAGCGCATCCGGCTGTGTCAGGCGTAAGCCCGGAATCTTGAGTACTCTTATTTGCCCCAGTACGGAATCCTTTCTGTCAAAGACCAATGGAATACCCTGCTTGTCTACGCAGAGGAAATTCAAATCCTTATTGTCCGCATCTTCGAAGCAATATACCAGAGGACCGGCCATAAAGGCAGTTTTTCCTGCATCGGCGTAAACTTTTGGATTGGCATATACTTTGTGTGGGGATACGTCAAGCGTTACTTGTACACAGTCCCCTGCCTTCAAGTCCTCCAGCAAAAGATAGCCATTTACCATTTTGGGAATTTTTCTTTTGCCATTTACGTTTACCGGAGTATTTTTACTCCAGAAGGGACGGCGCACAGCCAAAGTAAACGAGCCCGGCGCAGTCTGCACTTCATATTCTACCATTTCATCGTAAGGATAATTTGTTTTTGTCACAAAGGAAAAGGCGCCATTGTAATGATATTCTCCTTGAATAAACAAATCGGAATAAAAAATCTGCCGTCCCTTTTCGTTTTGTTCCGTATGCCAGGCATATCGGTCTAAAGAGGCTAAAAGCCGTGCTGCATTGGGCGGACAACAGGCACAGCCATGCCATTTTGGACGTCTTGGATAAATGTGACGGAAGCGGGGGATTTTCTGCGCGTGCATGGGATCCATTTCCAAAGGGTTCGTATAAAAGAAATGGGTTCCATCCCTCTGGATTCCGGCAAGTACTGTGTTGTACAGCGCAAGCTCCAGGACATCTGCATATTTGGCATTATGCTGTAAATCAAGCATAGCATTTGCAAAAAATATCAGACCGATGGAGGCGCAGGTTTCACAGTAAGCAGTGTCGTTTGGAAGGTCATAATCCAGTGTAAAGGCCTCCCCATCAGCAGAGGAACCAATTCCGCCGGTTAAGTACATTCGTCTGTTCACGATACTGTTCCACATCCGCTCACAGGCATCTGCCAGAGAAGCATCCTTTGTCTCCACTGCCGCCATGGCCATGCCTGTATAGAGGTAAACGGCGCGGACAGCGTGGCCCACGGCATTTTTTTCCTCTCGCACAGGATAAGTATTTTGAAGATAATCCGTATCCTCAGGATTCATGTTCCAGAGCGTCCAGCCTCTTTTCTGTGCCTCCTTTTTGAAAAAATCAGGGTCCGTGCCTCGAAAATCAAGGAAATATTTTGCCAATGCAAGGTATTTTTGCTCTCCTGTAACTCGGAACAGCCTTATGAGGGCAAGCTCAATTTCCGGATGCCCGGGAATGCCGTCCCGCTTTCCCTCTCCCTTTCCGAAAATGCTGTCTATTAAGTCTGCAAGACGTTTTCCAATTTGAAGCAGCTTTGTTTTCCCTGTGGCCTCATAATAGGCAACACCTGCCTCGATCATATGTCCGGCACAGTAAAGCTCATGGCACTCCTGAAGATTCTGCCATTTTCGGTCCGGGCACATCACTGTAAAATAAGTATTCAGATATCCGTCCTTTTCCTGCGCCCGGCCTACCAGAGAGATGATTGCGTCCGCTTTGCTCTCCAAATCCGGATCGGGCTTTCGCATGAGACAATAGGCGGCTGCCTCCAGCCATTTTGCGGTATCGCTGTCCTGGAATACCCATCCGGAAAACTCCCCCTTGCTCTCTCCCGCCGCTATCCGGAAGTTTTCAAAGGAGTGGCTTTTAGGTATGTCCGCATCTGCGGCATTGTCGTCCAGCACCGCATATTGGTAAGGAAGCATCACATCGCTCACAAGCTCCTGATAATAGTGAAAGAATTCATCCTTGATAAGAAAGCCGTCCTTCATAGACCATTCCCACCCTTTGGCTTTGATTATTCTGCAAAGCTATAATTTGTCAAATTCATGCCCACACCGTCAAACTCAAAATAAAGCAGGATATTTCCAAGCCTGTTATCCCTGCCAAGATAAACCGGCGCACTGCAGTAAAGACCGGTTTCATCCTGAAAATATTCGCAATATCCCTTAACAGAAAGGTTTTGCTGTAAAGTCCTTGAAAAAGGAGCATCCTTCGTTTCCGCCAAAAACTTTCTGCCAGCTATATTCAGCACAAGATTTCCTTCCTCATCTATTTCCGATCGAAGAAAGCTTCCTGCCATTCCCATGGGGTCTGCGGCCGTTGGGATTTCATTGAGGTTTTCTTTGTCAAAAATAAAGGTCTCATACCCATCTTCCCTGGTTCTGACCTGAAGCACTGCCCAGGGAGTTTCTTCCCCCCACTGTGATATCTGGAATTGAACGATATCGTCATATTCCTTCTCTAATTCCAGATAGCTCTCTGTTTCAGCCTCCCTGTTTTTCAGGCAGAATTGATCTGCGGAAGCGTTATAGTACAATTTAATATTCTGCTCTGGATCAGACGCCTCCAGCGTCCATTCTTCCTGCTGCACTTGAATATTCTGTGCTTTGCTTTCAGCTCCGTCAGAAATTTCGGCATTCCCAGAGATTTGATTGGTAAGTAACAAAGAGCTTGTCAGGAATAAAATAATGATCTGCAGCATTTTTGTCTCCTCCTTTTTTATTATTTCAAACTTAAATCATTCCAAAAGCAAAATAATAGGCCGCCATCTGGGCTCTTGAGCTGAAAGGCTCCGTCTCAAGCAGAGCTTTGACCTCTTCCTTGGTATAAAATCGTGCTTCAATCTCTTCATTTTCAGAGGTATGGCCGGAGATCTCCCCTTCCGCCTCTACAAAAGCGATATAGGTGGTTGTGTCGGAGATTGCCACCGCAGCATAGGAGGGAGGCAGAATTTTTTTTATGGCTTTTACCTTAAGTCCTGTCTCCTCATACAGCTCTCTGGCAATGCACGCTTCTATGGTTTCGTCCTTTTCCAGCATCCCGGCACAGAGATTGTATATGGTACGGTTTACGCCCATGCGGAATTCGTGAAGCAAAAGAAGTCTGTCCCCCTTAGTGGCAACGATGGAGACGCCGCTGGGCGCCTGGCCTATGTCGTTTATGTCCTTTAAGTCTCTCCTGCTGACGATTTCATACTTTTTTTCCCGCCCGGCCTTGTTTTTGTAAGTAATCTCATAATTTTTCAGATATTTTCCATCTTTTACTTTTTCAAATTTTATGGCTTCCAAACTAATCTTTCCTTTCCTGCTTTACAATCATCCGTCCCGCATTTATTTTGCCAGCTGCTCCTTAAGGGGTCTGCTGGTTTTCTTTCTGGTGATTTCTACGAGTCCAAGAGGTGTAATGTCTACTACAACAGTCTTTTGTTTATCCTTTCCGGTCAGGCTCCGCAGATGCTGGAGCAGCTTTTCTTCATATTCCACAGAAAACATATTAATAAAGTCTACTATGATCATGCCGGAAAGGTTTCTGAGCCGAAGCTGCAGAGCAATTTCCTGGGCGGCTTCCATATTTACAAGATAGGCACTCTCTGCACTTCCCCTTTTGCTCTCATATTTGCCCGAATTGACATCCACTACTGTCAGAGCTTCCGTAGGTTCAATGATTAAATAGCCGCCGGATTTCAGCCATACTCGTTTGCCAAGAGCTTCCTCCAGTCGGGTCTTTACCGAATAGAGTTTGTGCAGAGGATAGGAAGCGTCCTCGTAAAGGCGCACCTGCTTTTCGGGCAGTCTTTCCTTACAATAGGCCGAAACAGCCTCATAGAGCATGCTTTGATCCGTGATAATTTCATCATACTCCCAGGGATATACCATGGAATTTAAAACCGCCGCCCAGCCGGGCCGGGCTTCCTTAAGGCAGCTGAAACAGGTTCTGTAGGGAGCCTTTTCAAGCAGCTGCACAAATTCCCGTTGAAGGGCATGGAAGGAGGAAACAAGCTCTTTCCTGCTGCAATCTCCTGCCTGGGTGCGTACTACGCCGCTGATAGCCACGGAAACCTCCGGTGTCTGCCGGAAGGAGCGGCCTTCCAAAATTCCTTCCTCATGCAAAAGCTCCTGCAGCTGCTTTTTCTGCTCTGAGGAAAGCTTGGAGGAAAAGCTTGCATGGCTGGAGGTGTCTAAGCTGAGGGCAAAGAACTCATTGGCCAGGGATATTTTCGCCGTCACATTGGCCTGCTTGGCCTTTTGGGCTTCATTGGTAATCTGCACCAAAAGCTCATCTCCAGCCAGAATACGGCCGTCATATCTGCGGTTTAGCAAAAAGGGGACGGAAGCCTCTTTGAATGGCAGAAAACAGATTTCTCCGTCTGCAATTTCCACAAAACAGGCGGCGATATTGGCAGCTACATGCTTTACCCTTCCCACATAGACAGCACCGATCCGGTTGGTGCCTTCGGGAAGAACCTGTGCCGCCACAAGACGCTTCTTTTGAAAAAGCATTGCCAGGGCCTTACCGTCATATTCTGTAAAAATCAGCTTTCCGTCTGACATATTTCATCATCTCCCATGACATAAAGGGGAACAAAGACCGGATTTTGTGCCGTCCCTGTGTTGGTGAAAATTTCCTCCCTGTTGATCAAGAGGGAATTTTCCTGCAAGGTACAGTCGTTTTGCCGCAGAAAAGCTTCCAGCACCTGAGAGGGCTTGATATTGCTGCCGCTGGAAGCGTCTAAAAGCAGATAAACCCCAGATTCCCGGCATTCCATTTCATAGATGCCAGGCCGAAGATCCACCTCTCTGCATCCCTTTTTGGTTTCCTTTTGCATCAGGATGGCATCCCTTGAAAGAAAATCGGGAAGGGCTGCAGCCATGTCAAAAGCAGGCCCCCTGCCCTCACGGAAATGCACAGTATAGGAAGCGGCGGCAACGCTGGCCATGGCGTTTCCTGCATCCTCCGGCAGCACGCATACCTTTGTGACCTCAATCCCGGGTACGCTGGCCTCATTCAGCCTTTTTTTAATGTCCTGGCAGGAAATCATGGAGTTTACCTCAATATCCATATACTCCCCGTTGCTGGAAAGGCCAACGCCTAAAGGTGCGGCAAAGGACATAATTTGATGGGGACTGAAACCCGTAGTATAGGCAATGTCAATCTCCGCCCTGCGGATGGCCTTTTGAAAAAAACGCATCAAATCCAAATGACCGATAAAACGCAGCACGCCATATTTTCTGAATTTTATTCGTAATCTCATAATCCCTTCCCTCCTTTCAGCGCTCAAGGCAAATGCCGCAGCCAAAACGGCTGGCGCCGCAGCCCTGACATTTTTCCCTGCAGTTTTCCGAAATTTCTTCTCCTTTGGCTTTTTCCCATTCCCGCTTTAAAAATTCCTTTGTGACCCCACAGTCAATGAAATCCCATGGAAGCAATTCATCCACAGACCGTTCCCGAAAGGCATAAAAATCCATGGAAAGACCGCATTCTGTAAAGGCCTCCAGCCATTTATCGTTGTGGAAGCATTCGCTCCAGGCGTCATAAAAGCAGCCCTTTTCATAGACCCTTAACAGCACCTTTGACAGTCTTCTGTCTCCTCTTGCCAGAACACCCTCCAGTACACTGGCGTCTGCCTCATGCCAATTATATTTGATGCTCTTTTGATTTAACTGTTCAGAGACAGCCTTTCTGGTCAGAAAAGCCTTATCCAGAAATTCCTCCTTGGTGCACTGCCTTGCCCACTGGAAGGGGGTAAATGGCTTGGGCACAAAGAAGGATGTGCTGGCCACGATCTGCACCCTGCCATTGGTGCGTTTTTCCTTGGGAACCTCCTCAAAAAATACGGCGGCAATTTTATTGGAAAGCTCTGCAATTCCCCGGATATCCTCCTGGGTCTCGGTGGGAAGCCCAAGCATAAAATAAAGCTTTACTCTGGTCCAGCCCCCTCGAAAGGCCAGGGCTGCGCCCTTTAGAATCATTTCTTCAGTCAGCCCCTTGTTAATTACGTTTCGCAGTCTCTGGCTTCCCGCCTCCGGCGCAAAGGTGAGACTGGATTTTTTCACATCCTGCACCTTGCTCATCACATCCAGAGAGAAAGCGTCAATACGCAAGGATGGCAAGGATATATTTACATGCTTTTTCCCGCATTCTGCAATCAGAAAGTCTATGAGCTGAGGCAGCCTGCTGTAATCGCTGGAGCTTAAGGAGCTTAAGGAGATTTCCTCATGGCCTGTGTTTTTCAGCATTTCCAGCGCATATTCTTTCAAAACCTCCACATCCCGCTCCCGCACCGGGCGGTAAATCTGTCCGGCCTGGCAGAACCGACAGCCTCTGATGCAGCCCCTTTGAATTTCCAAGACCACTCTGTCCTGCGTCACCTTGATATAAGGGACAATGGGTTTCTTCGGATAAGGTGTGTCCGTCATGTCCCTTACAAGCTCCTTGTGGATGATGGGTGGAATCCCTTCCTCTGTGGGGATAAAAGATTTCAGCCTGCCGTCCTCATGATAGGATGCCTCGTAAAAACGAGGCGCGTAAATACCGGGCAGCTTTGCAGCACGGCGCAGAAATTCCACACGTCCCGCATTTTCTCTTTTACATTCTTTGTAAAGGTCAAGGAGATTGCCATACTGGGTTTCGCCTTCCCCGATGTAAAACAGGTCAAAAAAATCCGCAATAGGCTCCGGATTATAGGTGCAGGGACCGCCGCCGATCACAATGGGACAATCCTCCCCTCTCTCCTGAGCCAGCAGGGGAATCTGTGCCAGGTCAAGCACCTGCAGAATATTGGTATAGCACATTTCATATTGGATGGTGATTCCCAGAAAATCAAATTCCTTTACAGGGTCTTGGGATTCCAGCGCAAACAGAGGAATTTTCTCCTCCCGCATGATGGCGTCCAGGTCCACCCAGGGAGAGTAAACCCTTTCGCACCAGACGTCCTCCATGGCGTTAAACATATCATAAAGAATCTGAATGCCCAAATGAGACATTCCGATTTCATACACATCGGGAAAGCACATGGCAAAACGTATCTTCACCTTGTCCTTATCTTTTACCACCGCATTTACTTCGTTTCCGATATAGCGGGCGGGCTTTTCAACCCTTAATAATATTTCATCGTTTAGAGCCAGTTTTTCCATTCTATTCTCCATTCCGAAGCGCCTGCTTCATTTTCTTAACATCCTCAGAGTCAGCGCCCTCTTTGGAATAACGTGCCTTTTCGTAGAGAACTGCCAGGGAAGGAATGCCTATTTTATCCGCACATTCCCGGGCTGTATATTGAGAAAGCCCTGCCGGGTTTTCCTCTTGCCCAAACAGCTTTTTTTCGGAGAGCACACGCTTTTTAAAGTATCTGCGGATTCGCTCCGTGGGGGTGAAGGCTTGAAGAACCTGCTGCATTCCCCTTTTTCGTTTCCTGGAGTCCACATCACATTTTTCCCGTACATCAAACACGGCGTCGTCGGCTCCGTTTACTTCAATCCGCTCCCGCTTGAAATGCTCCCGGAGATATTGAATTCCTCTGCGAACAGCCTTATAACAAACAACCGCCAAAAAGACTATCACTGCAATCTGCGCTATGACCGCGAGCAAATCCCACAGCCAGAAGCTCTCTCCCGGTTCCGGCATTTCCATCATACCCTGTCCCGGCACAGCCTCCTGAATCAAAGGCTCTTTTGTTTCCTCGCTCTTTGGCAAAAGGCTCACTAGGAAACGAAGAATCTGCCGCACAAGATTCTGCAGCGTCTTAAGAATCACCGAAAGCCATTCATAGCTGGCGGTACAAATGAGAAGAAGCCCTGTTCCTGCCGTATAGAGAAGCACCAGGCGGATACCGGACCGGAACATTTCCCTTTCTGGCAGATAACCTGTGGTC
>NZ_CEWDFQ010000045.1:0-13615 GCF_982438285.1 Acetatifactor sp.
ATATTATAGTAGAGAAAGAAGCCAAGGGTTTGCGTCAGTGCTGCCGCCGTAAATCTGGCATATGGAGAGGGCAGCGCAGAAACGAGGAGAAATATGAGGGAAAAGGAAGAGATCAGCACACGGGATGTGGATGCCCTGATCGCCCTGCTGGACGGCTATGCGGCTGCTGAGGGGAGCAGACTGAAGCTGGAGGTGGTGGAAGGGGCGGGAGAAGTGATTTCCCGCAGCTATCATCACGGCCGCTGTGATGTGGGAAGTCCGTGGGCGAGAGGGGAGGCCTTTGATGTTTTGGAAGAGGAAGCAGATTAACTGGAAGGCCCAGATAACCGCCAGTTTGAAAATAGCCGCCGCCGCAGCGATATCCATCGGGCTTGCAGGAGAGCTTGGACTGAAATATTCCGCTACGGCAGGCATTATTACGGTTTTGAGCATTCGTAATACCAAGCGGGAAACCTTAAAAAGCGCGGTTAACAGAGGGCTTGCTTTTTTGTGTGCCCTGGCGCTTTCGGCGGTGTGCTTTGCATTGCTGGACTACACGCTGTGGGCTTTTGCAGTCTATCTGCTGCTGTTTGCCTTTCTATGCCTGTGTCTTGGCTGGGGAGAGGCCATTGCCATGGATTCTGTATTGATCACCCATTTTCTGGGAGAGAGGTCCATGGCGCCGGAAATGCTTTGCAACGAGGTCCTTCTGTTTGTAATCGGTGCAGCAATGGGCATTTTGGTGAATCTGCATCTTCACAGAAAGGAGGGAGAATTTGTAGGTCTGGCAGACGAGGTGGATGGGCAGATCAAGGGAATTCTGCACCGCATGTCCTTGTGGCTTCCTAAGGAGGACAAAAGCGCTTATGATGGGGACTGCTTTGGAAAGCTGGAGAAGGCGCTGGAGAGGGCAAAGCTCTGCGCAGCTTCCAATTATAACAATGTGTTATTTGACAGAGACAGCTCCGAGCTGGATTATATCCGGATGCGCGAACAGCAGAGCGTTCTGCTGAAAGAGATATATGCCAATATCAAAGCCATTGCTTATCTGCCAAAACAGGCAAGGCAGGTGGCAGAGCTGATAGGAGAGATTGAGCGGGACTATCACAAGGAAAACACAGTGGAAGGACTGCTTGACAGTCTGGATGAGCTGCTGCTTGAGATGAAGGGGCAGAAGCTGCCCGAAAGCAGAGAGGAATTTGAAGCCAGAGCTATTTTGTTTTATATTTTAATGCAGCTGAAAAACCTGCTGGAATTGAAAAGGGAGTTCGTTTTAAACAAAATTGATGATGCGCAGAAAAATGCGCAGGAATGAGGTGAGGTATGGCGAGATTTGTACAGGATCTGGTGTTGAATAAGCCGGACGACTTTGTGTATTTTATTATGAATGATTATTTACAGAAGAATGGTTTTGCTATGTCTGATTGGAAAGGGGAATCCGCATACAAGGCGGGAGATGGTGTGATAGAGGGCTATAAGTATTTAAAATGGTCCTACGCAAACGGAGTATTTCATCTGGAGGCATGGCTTAAGGGAAACTTTGGCGGAGAATGGGATTTGGACGGCTTTGTGGGCTGCCTTATGAAAAAGCCTTATAAGGCTAATATCATGGAGCTTTTGAACGTTTTGCAGCAGCCTCTCCCTCAGCAGCCCATTTCCACAGGAAACCAGACGCCAGGAGGAGAGCAGGCTCAGGAGGCGGCTGCCCAGGGAGGCCAGGCGCCCTTCCAGAACGGCCCCATGCCGAACGTGATTCCGGTAAAAACCGTAGATCACTACAAGGCGGCGCAGACTGCTCTGATATTGGGTATTTTATCTATCGTGATCGGCCTCTTTATTCCCCTGGCCGGAATAATTCTCTCTTGTATTGGCTTTTCCAGGGCAAGGATGGGGCAGTCCTCCAGCAAGGCAGACATGGCAAAGGCCGGGAAAATCTGCTGCATTGTGGGAATTGCGCTGAGCGCAGGAATATGGCTGCTGAATCTGTTTTTGTCGGTGCTGCAGGTGGCCCTGTTATAAAACAAGGTGGATACCGGGGTAGAGATGTGGATACCGGGGCAGAGATGAAGCTTGACAAAAACGATGCCATGCACTACAATCACATACATAATGAAAAGACTGTGAAGAGGGTTAGTACGGACGGGAAGCTTCCCAGAGAGAAGACGTGGCATGGAAAATGCGGCTGAGAGGTCTTTAAGCGGAGGGTCCGGAACCTGCCTTGGAGTCCTGTATGAAAATGCAGCGTAAGCCGGCGTTAACGGCAAAAAGCCGGATGCAGACTGCATCAATTAGGGTGGTACCGCCGAGCCTTCGGTCCCTTTCTGGGACCGGAGGCTGTTTTTTTCGCGAATGAGCAGAGCCTGAAAGCCGAGCGGGCTCCTGCCATGCCAGCATGAGCAGGAGCAGGAGAGGCGTTCAGGCGAGCAACGCGAGCGCCGAACGTCGAAGACGTTTGGAGCCTGCTCAGGGAAAGCAGAGCCTGAAAGCCGAACGGGCGCAGGAGGACACCCTTTGGGACTAATAGGTAATTGTGAAACTCGCTCCCTGGTATCAGAAACTGGGCGTAATAACCAAAATAAGGGTGACTAGCTACTGCTTCAGAACCCGTTTTTGGTTATTATGACCAGGTTCGTGACTTCGCCAGCGAGTTTTGCAAATGCCTATTTGGGGCTAAAAAAGAGAGGAGAAAAAAGATGGCAGAAAAGAAGATGGTTGAGGCGATCACTTCCATGGATGTGGATTTCGCCCAGTGGTACACGGATGTGGTTAAAAAAGCGGAGCTGGTGGGGTATACCAGCGTAAAGGGCTGTATGGTGATCAAGCCTGCAGGCTACGCGATCTGGGAGCTGATTCAGAAGCAGCTGGACGAAAGATTTAAAGAGGCTGGTGTAGAAAATGTGTATCTGCCCATGTTTATTCCCGAGTCCCTCCTGCAGAAGGAGAAGGATCATGTGGAGGGCTTTGCGCCGGAGGTGGCCTGGGTCACCCACGGAGGAATGAACAAGCTGCAGGAGCGGCTTTGTGTGCGCCCCACCTCGGAAACTCTTTTCTGTGATTTTTACAAAAATGATATTCAATCCTATCGTGATCTGCCGAGGGTTTATAATCAGTGGTGCTCGGTGGTGCGCTGGGAAAAGGAGACCAGGCCGTTTCTGCGCTCCCGTGAGTTTCTCTGGCAGGAGGGCCATACGGCTCATGCCACCGGGGAAGAGGCACAGGAGAGGACGCTTAAGATGCTGAACATCTATGCGCAATTTTGCGAGGAGGTGCTGGCAATCCCTGTGATCAAGGGACAAAAGACCGATAAGGAAAAGTTTGCGGGAGCAGTTTCGACCTACACCATAGAAGCGCTGATGCACGACGGGAAGGCGCTGCAGTCTGGAACCAGCCACAACTTCGGGGACGGCTTTGCCAGGGCATTTGGCATTCAGTTTGCAGATAAGGACAATACGTTAAAGTATGTGCATCAAACCTCCTGGGGAATGTCCACCAGACTGCTGGGCGCTCTGATCATGGTGCATGGGGACAACGAGGGCCTTGTGCTGCCTCCCAGGGTCGCGCCTATACAGGTATGTATTATTCCCATTCAGCAGAAAAAGGAGGGCGTGCTGGACAAGGCATATGAATTACGAGACCGTCTGAAGGGAAGCTTCCGGGTAAAGGTTGACGACTCTGAGAAAACCCCGGGCTGGAAGTTTGCGGAAGCGGAGATGAGGGGGTATCCTATCCGGGTGGAGATCGGCCCTAAGGATATGGAGGCCGGAAGGTGTGTGATCTGCCGCAGGGATACCAGAGAGAAAATAGAGGTTTCCCTGGATGAGCTGGAGACAAAGACGGCCCAGATGCTGGAGACCATACAGAGAGAAATGCTGGAAAGAGCAAGAGCGCATAGAGATTCCCATACCTATTGTGCAGCGAATATGGAGGAATTTGAAAGAATCTTTAACGAGAAATCCGGCTTTGTAAAAGCAATGTGGTGCGGCAGTAAAGAGTGTGAGGATAAGATCAAGGAGAAGTTAAGTGTCACCAGCCGCTGTATGCCTTTTGAGCAGGAGCACATCGCCGACACCTGCGTCTGCTGCGGAAGGCCGGCAAAGAAAATGGTTTACTGGGGAAGAGCTTATTGATATAAGACAGGAAGGAGAGACAGCTATGCTTCATAACACATTTGAGATTCAGGTGCAGGGGTCGCTGCCCTATGCAAGACTTATTACGTATATTCAGGAGGATTCGGATGCTATGGCGATCCGGGAAAGGCCTTTGATTTTGATCTGTCCGGGAGGGGGGTATACCAGAACCTCCGACAGGGAAGCAGAGCCAATTGCCTTAAAATTTCTTGCAATGGGATATCACGCCGCAGTGCTTCGGTATTCCTGTGCGCCTGCAGTATTTCCCACCTCTTTGCTGGAACTGGCATCGGCCATGGTGATGATTCGAAACAATGCAAAGCAGTGGCATGTGGACTCTGAAAAAATCATTGTTCAGGGCAGCTCCGCAGGCGGACATCTGGCGGCCAGCCTGGGCATGTTTTGGGATGAGGATTTTGTGGCCCGTGGCATCGGCCTTGGGGAGGCAGACCATGAACTGCTTCGTCCCAACGGCATGATTTTAAGCTATCCGGTGATCACCTCCGGAGAATTTGCCCACAGAGGTTCCTTTGAAAGCCTTCTGGGGGACAGGCAGGAAGAGCTTGGAGAGAAGCTGTCTCTGGAAAAACAGGTGAACGATAAGACGCCTCCGGCTTTTATCTGGCATACCTACACAGATCAGTCCGTGCCGGTGGAAAATTCTCTGCTGCTGGTAAGCGCTTTGAGAAAGGCGGGAATTCCAACGGAGTTTCATATGTATCCCAGAGGCGAGCATGGACTTGCGCTGGCTAACCGTCTGACGCAGACAAACGATGGGCGTGGCATTCAGGAGGAATGTACCTCATGGATCGACCTTGCGCATACCTGGGTGGAGCATTTATTTGAATGATAAAACGGCAGAACCCTATTTTTCAAGGAAAGATGGGCGTTCTGCCGTTTTGTGCGTAATGGGGAAATTCTCGTTGGAGGATGTGACAGCTCGTGTTATACTTGTAGCAGAGGCAGAAGAATAGAGGGTAAATAGATGAACTATATTGTGATGGATTTGGAGTGGAACCAAAGCAGTACGGGACAGGAGGCAGAGGCACAAAAGCTGCCCTTTGAAATCATTGAAATCGGCGCCATTCAATTAAATGACAGCTATGTCATGATCAGTCAGTTTAATGAACTGATCAAACCCCAGGTATATCACGAGCTGAATGAGGTTACGGGACAGCTGATGCACATGGAAATGGAGGAGCTGAACAGAGGAAAGCCCTTCTCTCAGGTGGCGGAGGCATTCTTGAAATGGTGTGGAGAGCAGCCTTATCTTTTCTGCACTTGGGGTGTGCAGGATTTGACTGAGCTGCAGCGCAATATGAAATTTTATAATATGACACCATTGTCGGATGGCCCCATTGCCTTTTTGGATGTGCAGAAGCTGTTCGGAATTGCCTATGAGGACAGAAAGACGAAGCGTTCTCTGGAATATGCCATTGATTACCTGCAGATTGAGAAGGATATCCCTTTTCACAGAGCGTTCAGCGACGCTTATTATACGGCAAAAATTTTTTCGGTGCTGGCGGCAAAAAGTCCTGAACTTTTGCGCAATGTGTCTTATGATGTGTTCAATCCTCCAAGGGACCGCAGGCAGGAGATTAAGACCCAGTTTGACACCTACATGAAGTATATTTCCCGGCAGTTTGACGACAGGGAGGAGATGATGGCCGACAGGGAGGTCAGCTCCAGCAAATGTTATCTCTGCCACAGGAATCTTCGGAAAAAGCTGAAATGGTTTTCGGCTAACGGCAGACACTATTACTGTGTTGCCTATTGTGAAAAGCACGGATATCTGAAGGGGAAAATCAGAGTGCGGAAAACGGATGAGGGAAAATATTATGCTGTGAAAACCACGAAGTTTATTACAAAGGAAGAGGCGGACGCCATAGCCCTTCGGAGAGATCATGTGCGGGAACTGAGACGGCGGCACAGGCACAAGGGAGAGGAGAAAGCAGATAGAGCATGAGAATTGGGAAACTAAATTCAGGGATTATGGCATTAGTCATAATCCCTGAATTTGATAGGATGCTTCTTTTTGCTGCGCCGTTTGGCATCCCGGATTTGAGCCTGTCTCCTTTTTTGAAGGCTCTTGTTTACATTCTGGGGATGCCTGCGGCGTTTTTTCTTGCTGCGCCGCCAGGCAAAGCGGGTATTTCTGTGAGAAAAATGATAATTTTTAAAAAAGGCCCGTAAAAACAGCAGAAGGAAGACGAGGGCTGCTAAGCCTGCAATTCCCAAAATGACCTTTATAATGTTGATGAAAACAAAGGAGGTCTGCTGGGAATCCTCTCCTTCGGCGGACTGGGTATTGTTTCCAAAGGAATAGGTATCTTCCTGCACGGCAGCAAAATCCAGGGAGGCAGAGCCGATAAAAACATCGTGGTAGGTATAAGTAATGACTGCAGCCTGATTTTCCTCCTGTGTTTCATAGGAAATGGAGGAAACCGTATCCTCAAAGTCTGCCGTCTTGGGAAGGACGATATAATCATCCTGATTCAGGGTAAGCAGAGGCTGGGAGCTGCCGAAAATATCATTTTCACTGTAAAAAAATCCGGCGTCATCAATGCTGTACTTTGTTTCTGTCTGTGAAATGTTCACCTTTTCAAAGTTGCTGAAGCCGTACTCAAACAAAGAGATGGTATCCTCGTACTGTAAGGGGCTTTCGTCCTTTAAAACTACACAGATCAGTTTCAGGCCGTTTCGTTCCGCGCAGGACACCAGACAGCTTCTGGCCACGGAGGTGTAGCCTGTCTTCGACCCCACCAGATCCTCATAGGCATATTCCCCTCCCGGAAGCATTTCATTGGAGCTGGATTCCACGATGTTGTCCGGCTGCTTGTCTGAAGGCGGGATACGGAGCATGGTGGTGGTGGAAATGTTGCAGAGCATCTCATTGTCGAAAAAGGCCCGGCCGATCTGAGCCAGATCATAGGCGCTGGTGTAGTGGTTTTCATCGGGCAGACCGTTGGGATTGACAAAATTGGAATCCACACAGCCAAGCTCCCTGGCTCTTTCATTCATTTTTTGGGCAAAGGCATCTGTAGTGCCGCTGATGTGCTCTGCCACCGCATTGGAGACCTCATTCGCCGAGCGGATCAGGATGGCGTTGAGACATTGCTCCATGGTCAGCTCTTCGCCCTCGTCGATTGCGATATGGTTGCTGCTTCTGTCAATGCTGAACACGGCGTTGTGGGAAAAGGTCACAATCTCATCTAAGCTGCATTCCTCTGCCGCAATCAATGTGGTGAGAATCTTGGTAGTGCTGGCGGGATATTCTTTTTCGTGTATGTTTTTTGCGTATAAAACAGTGCCGGTGCCTGCTTCTATGAGGATTGCGGATTCTGCGCTGACAGTGGGGCCCATGGGCCAGTTTTCAATGGTGTTTGACTGCACCTCCATAGCCCGCTGGGCGGCAAGGCGCGCCTCTATTTCGTCCTCTGCAAAGGTCTGTATGCTTTGTGCAAATAAAAGACCTGTAGCCAGAGAACACAAAAGGGATCGTCTGATCAACAGAAAAAAATTGCTGCGTTTTATTTTCATGAACAAATCCTTCTGGAAATTGTAAAATCAACATTTGGGTCTGTAGATTATCATACACCATTTTCAGGGAAAACCAAAGTAAAAATATATATGGAAATATCGTTCATAATTGACAATATCTTCCGGATAAAGTACATTGGTAAGTGTGAAGGAGAAGCATTATGAGATTACGTAACATTACCGGCTCCAGAGAGGCGATTGCTCAAAGCCCCTACGTGGTGAAGGAGGCTGTGCTTGAAAAGTGTCCCGGCACCTGGCACGCTCTGTTTGGCAATTCCAGTCCCATTTATATTGAAATAGGTATGGGAAAGGGCAGATTTATTCATACTATGGCTAAGGAGCATCCTGACATCAATTTTGTTGGAATAGAGAAATATTCCAGTGTATTGCTCCGGGCCATTCAAAAAATGGAAGAGGAGGAGCTGCCCAACCTGAAATTTATCCGGATGGATGCGGAGGATATTGCAAAGGTATTCGGCCCCGGAGAGGTGGACAGAATCTATCTGAATTTTTCCGATCCCTGGCCCAAGGACCGCCATGCAAAGCGCCGCCTGCCTTCCCGGGAATTCCTGGGACGCTATGACGTGATTTTGAAAAAAGAAGGCCGCCTGGAATTTAAAACGGACAACCGGGACTTATTCGATTTTGCTGTGGAAGAGCTTGGGCCAGCTGGCTGGAAGCCCCAGGCAATCACCTATGATCTGCACCGGGACGAGACGCTCATGGAGGGAAACGTGATGACGGAGTATGAGGAAAAATTTTCCGCTATGGGAAACGCCATCTGTAAATATATTATTTATAGATGAGTAAGTAATGCAAAACTTGCTGACAAAGTCACGAACCTGGTCATCATAACCAAAAACGGGTTCCAAAGCAGTGGCTGGTCACCCTTATTTTGGTTATTACGCCCAGCTTCTGATGCTAGAAAGCAAGTTTCGCAGTCACCTGTTAAAAGATGAGAATAAGGAGGAGACTATGGAATTCACATTTACAACTGAAAATTTTGAGCAAGAGGTTTTGAAATCAGAGCTGCCGGTTCTGGTGGATTTTTATGCGGATTGGTGCAATCCCTGTAAGATGATGGCGCCTGTGGTGGAGGCGCTGGCGAAGGAGCTTGCGGGCAAGTGCAAGGTGGGAAAATGCAACATTGATGAGAACCTTCCCGTTGCCCAGAAGTATCGAGTGGCAAGTATTCCCACCTTTATTGTGTTTCAGAATGGACAGCCTGCCAAAACCGTAATGGGCGCAATGCCGGCCCAGGAGCTGCGCAGTCAGGTGGAACAGGCGCTGTAGGATGCGGATGAAGGGAAGGGCAGCTATGGACGGCCAGAAAGAAGGAAACAACAGGCAAAGCACAACCCGGGAGCTGGCAGAGGAGGGCCGAAAGGTCCTGGGCAGCTTCCTGGGGGCTTTTCTCTATGCGGCAGGCATCAACCTGTTTGCAGTGCCTGCCGGGCTTTATACTGGCGGTGTTATGGGTATCTGTCAGGTGATCCGTACCCTGCTGATGGAATACCTGCACTTGGATTTTGGCCAGGTGGATATAGCGGGAATCATCTATTATGTGGTAAATATTCCTATTTTTTTATTGGCCTACAAACGGCTGGGAAGAAAATTTTTCTTTAAGACCCTGGCCACGGTGACTGCGTCCACACTCTTTTTGTCACTGATCCCAGCGGCAGGCCTTGTGCAGGATACCATGGCCGCCTGTGTGGTGGGAGGCATTGTGTCCGGCGCGGGAGTGGGAATCATTCTGCGCATGGGATCCTCCGGCGGCGGAATGGATGTGATTGGTGTTTTGCTGATCAAGAGGAAACGGGATTTCAGCGTGGGAAGGCTGGGCCTTTTGGTCAATCTTGTGCTGTACGGGGCCTGCTTTTTTCTGTTTGATGTGGGAATTGTGGTATATTCCGTTATTTTTGCAGCGGTATATTCTGTGGCAATGGACCGGGTGCATATCCAGAATATTAATGTGGAGGTCAATATTATCACCAAAGCGGACACTGCCTCATTAGAGCGGGAGGTGTTTGAGGAATTGGGCAGAGGCATCACCAAATGGGACGCTTTGGGAGCCTACACCCACGAGAAGTCTCATGTCTTGTATGTGATGCTCTCCAAATATGAGGTGAACCGTCTCCGGGCGATTGTGCATAAGTATGATGATCAGGCGTTTATGGTGGTGAATGAGGGCGTCAGAGTGGACGGCAATTATCTGAAGAAGCTGTAAGGGGGAGAAGGGTTGTTTTGTATTATTGAGCAATAAAAGGATTAGGTTACGATGAGAAGTAAATATCATATATCTGACGCAGAATATGAAGTTTTGAAAATGCTTTGGAAGCAGAAGGAAAGCGTCAGGCAGTCCCAGCTTTTGGAGCTTTTCCAAAAGGAAGGGAAGGAATGGAAAAGACAGACATTAAATACCTTTTTATCCAGATTGGAAGAAAAAGGATTGGTAAAAAGAGAAGGGGGTATGGTTTGCGCATCCCTGGGGGAGGAAGAATTTAAGCTTTGCCAGATGCAGAATGCTTTGGAACGCCTCTATGATGGAAGGATAAGCAGTTTTATTGCGGCTTTCCAAAAGAAGCAGGCACTCAGCAAAGAAGAGGTGGAAGAACTCCGGAAGCTGATTGATTGAGTAAGGGAAAGAAGGGGGAGTATGAAATATATATTGGATATGACACTGACGGGAAGTGCAGTCATGATGCTCTATTTTGGGTGGAAGAAGCTGTTAAAAAGTAAATTAAAGCCCCGTACGGGCTTTTTGCTGCTCAAAGCAGCGGTCATAGGTTATTTATTCCCCTTGCCTTTTTTGAAATTAATTTTGAGATCATTTTTCCAAACACAAATCTTGATTTTTCATCACAAACACCCAAAGAAGCTTTATTAAGCTTTGCCAAAAAAACACAATGCTGTATGACGGCGAAAGCTATCATCTAAACCCTGCGTTTCAATTTCGGCTGTTTACGGCGTTTATTTGGGGCGCTGTAGTATCAGCGGTGATTTTATTTCGAATGTTCCAATATTGCCGGAGGAAAAAGGCATTCCTGCAATGCGCAGCCGCTGCGCCCTGGGAGGATGCTTTTTTAGCAGACGGGCTGGCGGCAAGGTATAAAGTCAGACGCCATATTTTCCTGCAAAAGGCTCAGGAAAAAGGAGATTTCCAGAAAAGAACAAAGGAAGCTTTTACCCTTGGCGGTTTCAACCCCATTATTTTTTATAGAAGCCTGTCAGATGGCAGGGATAAGGAGATGGTGCTGCATCATGAGATCATACATATTAAAAGATGGGATATGGCTTGGAGGATGCTGGCTTCTTGCGCTGTGGCAGCGCACTTTTATAATCCCTTTGCATGGCGGCTTGTAAAGGAACTGGAAAAAATGTGTGAAATGCCGGAAAAGAAAACGAAAATTATCAGAAAATAATATGCAGGATTGCAATCCTTTTCGTGGCTTTTCTGAACGGGTTTTTGCTTTTTTCAAAAAAGGACATACAGCATTATATGGGAGATATGAATGAAGAAGAGGTAGAAGTGTTTTTTCGGACAGATTATGTATTTGTCCCGGATGTTTTAAAGGAGGATGCGGAAATTCCTTTTTCTATGGCTGAGGCAGAACAGTATTCCAAGTTTTATGATTTACGGATCATGGGCTCAGATTCCTCTTATATCTATTTGAACCAAAATTTAAAATGCGAATTATGCAGCCAAAAGCTTCTGGAGGGGATAGCAGGAACGCATTACAGGGATGATGATGGAATATGTACGGTAGAATACTACGAGGCGCAAATCTGTTTAGATTGCCATAAAGGAGAAATGGGACATAAAAAGAGCCAGTTATCCTTCAAGGAGTGCCCTCACGATTGAATCCCTCACGATTGACCATATTTTGTTTATTGACACTCACCGCCTCCTATGGTATGCTTTATGTGACTACAAAACATAGTCAAATATTGATATGAGGTGAAATATGGGAAAAACAATGTGTGCACTGTTTTTGCTTTCGGCGTTTCTGCTCACGGCCTGCGGCAGTGAAGAAAGGGCTGAGACAAGGGATGTGAAGGAAGCCTTTGTGGAAATGTTTTTTACCTCGGATTATCAAAAACGTTACAGCGCAATGAGCCAGGAAGCAGACTGGGCTGAAGAATATTATCAGGACTTTTCTGAAGTTGCCACACAAGAATGCCTGGGACATATGATTGCCAATAGAGAGCCGTTTAAATACGACAAGCTGGCAGAAGAAAACGGAGAGAAGATCACAGTGGAATCGGTATCCTTTTCTGTATATGATCAGGAAAATAAGGTATATACCTTTGAGGCCCTTTTGAAAAGTACAGGAGGCGCCAGCAAAACCTGCCAGGTGAGCGGACAGATCACGCTGCAGGAGGAAGAGGGGAAGGAAAAAGTTTCTCATCTTTACATTGGCTCTTATGAGGAAACGGAATAGGGAAACAATGAGGGCGTACCCGGGACGAGGTTTATCTCGCCCTGTGGTACGCCCTTTTAGCCTGGTGTTGTGTCG
Source organism: Acetatifactor sp. (assembly GCF_982438285.1). Classification (NCBI taxonomy): domain Bacteria; kingdom Bacillati; phylum Bacillota; class Clostridia; order Lachnospirales; family Lachnospiraceae; genus Acetatifactor; species Acetatifactor sp. The sequence goes on from NZ_CEWDFQ010000045.1 coordinate 12,164, forward strand.
GAGAGGCCAGGTTTGGGGAAATGTGTGCGTCAATCGTTTGCTTTGTGCAGGAGCCTGAGTTTAAAGGCCCGGATGTTGGCCGCATATTTGCTGGTCATGATCACACCCACGATCATCATTCCCAGTGTAATGCCCAGGCATAAGCCGCCTGCAAAGTTATCTGCGTTATCGGTAAAAAACAGTATCATATAGATAACTGCAGCGATAAGACCTGCGATAAACAGCAAGTGCATATGCTTTGTTAATTTTCTTTTTTCTTCATTACTGTAATCGGCAACCTTTAACACGGTTTCTTCCAATTCTCTATCCATTTTTTCAACCTTCCTTTCACCGTCTAATAACTCACGAAGGTCCACATTAAAATAATCGGCCATTTCCATAAGAATGTCTAAATCCGGCAGATTATTTCCTGTTTCCCATCTTGAAACAGTCCTGCGGGACACGCTGAATTTTTCTGCCAGCTGTTCCTGCGTAAATCCAATTTCTCTGCGAAGCTCTTTGATAAAGCTCCCTGTTTTTAGCTGATCCACGGCTTTTAACCTCCTTTCAAGGATAGCATACTGCCTGACGTATCTTATTTACAGGACATAAAACGCGCAATTTCCCAAATTTATATATGAGACATGGCGTGTCTGCCGGGGAACGGTCAGGTAAATGTATTTCCAACAGATGACAGTTTTTTAAACAATCAAAATTTAACATATCTCTGATTTCTGCTGTTAGGCTTATCGGGAATTGTCATACGGATAAGATTCCTAGCTATTGCCGGGCGCAGATAATTTCTGCGGAAGCCTTCCTTAGACTTTAAATCTAGTTTTTCCATAAGTGCTTTACTTGTGTAAGGAACATCGTATTCCATGACATGAAGCAGCTTTTTGATATATTCTGAAAGCTGTTCATTATCCTCACTGCTTTGAATAGAAATATCATCCAGAATTTTATCAATCTGTGACAGCATGAATTCAATAAAAATTGTAGATGCCCCATCTGTATGACATTTGGCTATTGCATTGTAATATTCGTCTTGAAACTTCGCAATCTGGCTTTCTATCGGAAAATATTCAAATATCGGCTTCCACTTGGAAAGAATAGCAGAAAAGGTTATTCATTAATTCTGGAACGAGCCGCGCAGGCGGCGCCATAAAAATACACTGATCACCGTTAAATACACCTTCCTCACCTCGACGAAATGCACCGAATTCTTCCACGATATATTTTGTCATAATGCCGTGGAATTGCTTTAGGTCTTTGATGCTATATGGATTTATTTCAGACAATCGTTCATAAGCGGCATAAGCATTTTTGACTTCCTGAATTTCTTTTTGTTCTCCCAGTACAGTTTTTCCGTTAATAACATCCCTGACCTGTCCCAAAGAGAGCGAATTCGCTTCAATTTTAAGGGAAGAGTGGATGGACTTGATGCGGTTGTCTCTGTTTACTTGCGTATTAACT
>NZ_CEWDFQ010000046.1:0-13523 GCF_982438285.1 Acetatifactor sp.
GCAGTAGCTAGTCACCCTTATTTTGGTTATTACGCCCAGTTTCTGATACCAGGGAACGAGTTTCGCAATTACCTGAATTTTTTATGTATTTGCAGGAATCTGCTGGGTAATGCAGTGGATATTTCCTCCACCGATAAGAATATCTCTGGCATAAATCTGAATCACCTGGCGGTCGGGAAACAGCTCCTGCAGCGTCTCCTTTGCCAGCTTATCCATAGGATCTCCAAATCCCGGCATTACAATATTTTTATTGGCAATATAAAAGTTTACATAAGAAGCCGCCAGCCTTTCCCCGGGCATTCTTGTGGGCTCTCCGTCGCAGGAATCCAGCCCTTCGCACTCCTCCTTAGTCACCGTCACCGGCCCCGGAAGCGGAAGCTTGTGCACCTTAAGGCTTCTTCCCCTGGCATCCTTGGCCTGTTCCAGCGCCGAAAGACAGGCGTTGGACATTTCATACTGCACATCCTCCTTGTCCTGGGTCCACGCCAAAACCACTTCTCCCGGTCTGACGAAAGCGCAGATATTATCCACATGCTCGTTGGTCTCGTCATTGTAAATTCCACAGGGAAGCCAGATCACAACGGACACTCCCAGATACTGGCGCAGAGTCTCCTCAATCTCTTCACGGCTCATCTGGGGATTTCTGCCCTTGCTCAAAAGACAGGGAGCCGTCACGATACAGGTTCCCTCTCCGTCCACATGGATGGAGCCTCCCTCCAGAATAAAATCCCGCTTGTCATACACATCCTTTTCAAAAAGGTCACACAGCTTCCTTGCCATCTGATTGTCCTTATCCCAAGGAAAATAGAGCCCGTCATAGAGCCCTCCCCAGGCGTTAAAGCCCCAGTCAATGCCCCGAATCTGCCCTTCCTTGTTTTTCACAAAGGTAGGAGCATAGTCCCTTGCCCAGGAATCATTGCTGGACATCTCCACCACACGAATGTGTGCGGGGAGCGCCGCCCTTGCATTGTCATACTGTGCTGCGGAAGCACATACCGTCACAGGCTCGGAAAAGGAAATGGCCTCCGCCACCTTTACAAAGGCTTTACGGGCCGCGTAGGCTCCGTACTGCCAGGAATCCGGCCGCTCCGGAAATATCATAATGCAGCCCTGATGGGGCTCAAATTCCCCGGGCATGCGATAGCCGTCCTCGAGAGGCGTTGAATCCTTTATGATCAGCATATAGTTCCCTCCTTATCAATCTTTCCTATTTTTCTGCTGTTTCTTCAAGGGCTGTTTCTGATGCGTTGTGTTAAAGCCTTCCCCTAAAATCCTCATAACCGAAGCGCTTCCATATCTTATATTCCCCAGTTCTGTCCTTCAAAACAATGGAGGGAAGGGGCATGCCGTTAAAGGTATTGGTCTTTACCATAGAATAAATCGCCATATCTCCAAAGACAAGCCTGTCTCCTTCCTGTAAGGGCTGGTCAAAGGAATAATCCCCAATCACATCTCCGGCCAGACAGGTGGGCCCTCCCAGCCGATAAGTATAGGGCTTCTCCCCAGGCTCCCCGCTGTGAAGCAGCGGCGGACGGTAGGGCATTTCCAGCACATCCGGCATGTGGCAGGCCGCCGAGGTGTCCAAAATGGCAATATTAATTCCATTGTGAACCACCTCCAGCACAGAGGCTGCAAGAAAACCCCCGTTCAGCGCAACAGCCTCTCCCGGCTCCAGATATACCGTAAGTCCATAGGCTTCCTTCATATGCCGGATACATCGTTCCAGCCGGGGGATATCGTAGCCCTTTCTGGTAATATGATGCCCTCCTCCGAAATTGATCCATTTCATGCCCTTGAGATAGCCTCCGAATTTCTCCTCCACCGCCTTCAGAGTCTCCTCCAGGGCGTCCGCATCCTGCTCGCAGAGCGTGTGGAAATGCAATCCGTCCAGCAGGGACAAAAGAAAACCGCCGCCGTCCTTCCTGATCCCCTCCTCAAAGGCTTTTCTGGTCACCCCCAGCCGGGAGCCGGGAGCGCAAGGGTCGTAGATGGCATGTCCCTCCTGGGTGGAGCATTCCGGGTTGATGCGCAGTCCGATACTTTTTCCCAAAGCTCTGGCTCTCTCTCCATACTTTTTCACCTGGTTCCAGGAATTAAATACAATATGGTCACAATACTCCAAAAGCTCCGGAATCTCCTCCTCCTTGTAAGCCGGAGAAAATACATGATTTTCGCAATGCTTTCCCTCTTTTTCCAAAGGCGCTCTCATCTCCTGGGCGCCCAGCCTTGCTTCATACAATCCGCTGGCTGTTGCACCGGAAAGATATCTGCCGATCATAGGATACAAAGCATACATGGAAAAGGCCTTTTGGGCCAGCAAAATTCTGGCCCCCGTCCGCTCCATCACCCCCGCAAGTATTTTCAGATTCTCCTCTATCAGCCCCTCATCCACAATATAGCAAGGGGTAGGCAGCTCCTTTATTGTCATATTCATACCTCTAAGTTTTAAATATTTGTGCAACCTATATTTTTATACCCTGTTTCATAAAAATTATAATATATCCCTGTATCCATGGTCAAGAATCAGGTAAACAGGGCGTAGCACAGGGAGATCAGCACAGGCACAAGTGCAGAGCAGATCACTCCGTTGATCACGGAAAACACCACAGTTTCCTCATCAGTATACTTTATCATCATGGGCAGCGTGGTATCCTCACTGGTTGCCCCCGCTGCAGCAATGCAAGCATAGCCGTTGAGCTTTTTGGACAAAAAGGGAATGCTGAAAAAAGAAAAAATTTCCCGCATGAGATTGCTTAAAAAAGCGATGCTTCCCATCTGTGCACCGGACAGGCTTTCCAATGTGATTCCCGCAAGGCTGTACCAGCCAAGTCCGCTTGCCGCCGCAGTGCCGCTGCTTAAAGGACAGCCTGTCATCAAACTGCACAAAACGCCGCCCAAAAGTGACCCCAGAATGGTTCCCAAGGGGATCAGAAATATTTTTATGTGATATTGCCTGATTTTTTTGAGAAATCCCCGGTGCATGCCGATACTGATGCCCACGGAAAACATCAGAATATATAAAATAATGTCTTTATGCTCAGAAATTTTCAGGATAAGAGAGTTGTCTGCCCCCCATGCCCCGCAAATAATTCCCAGAATCAAAGCGGTAATTGCAATCAGTGTCATAGCCCGCTCTCCCCGTCCTCATGCTCCTTTGTTCTTTTGTCACATAAAAACCGCCGGGTGAGGGCATACACGAACAAAATGGAAAACAAGGTGGGAAGGGCAAAAAACAGAAAGCTGCTTCCCCCTAAGGAAGCAAGCTCTCCCAAAAGATTTTCCTTCCGTCCCAGGCTGATTCCCATGGAAAAAATCAAAAGGGCTGTACAGGCAGTCTGCAGATACCCGTTTAGCCTTTTACCCTTTTTCTGGAAGAAATTTTCGGGAAGAAAGCATCTTCCCACAAGCACCCCTGCGCACATAACTCCTAAAATAAGCATGATCCACCTCCGTACTGTCAACACATCTAAGGATTAACCTTACTGTATTTCCAAGGGGAAGTCAATGGATTTTAAAAATCCTGTGCCGGTTATTCAACCAGCACAGGATTTTCTTCTACCTTCCAGGGAAGGCCGTATTCGTTCAAGGCTTCCATAAAGGGATCGGGGTCAAACTCCTCCACGTTAAACACGCCGGGCTTTTTCCATACCCCTTCCATTACCAGCTTGGCGCCGATCATAGCCGGAACACCCGTGGTGTAGGAAATAGCCTGGGAGCCTACTTCCTTGTAGCATTCCTGATGATCGCACACATTGTAAATATAAATGGATTTTTCCTTTCCATCCTTCACTCCGGTAAAAATACAGCCGATATTTGTCTTTCCCACGGTCCTGGGACCCAGAGACGCCGGATCAGGAAGAAGCGCCTTTAAAAACTGAATGGGCACGATCTCCCTTCCCTCAAACATCACAGGGTCTGTCCGAAGCATTCCCACATTTTCCAGGCATTTCATATGGGTCAGATAGCTTTGTCCAAAGGTCATGAAAAAGCGTATCCGCTTCACGCCGGGAATGTTCTTTGCCAGAGATTCAATCTCCTCATGGTGCAGCAGATACATATCCTTTTCCCCTACCTGGTCAAAGTTGTACACTCTTTTGATCTCCATGGGCTTTGTTTCCACCCAATGACCATTCTCCCAATAGGAGCCGTTTGCGGATACCTCCCGCAGATTGATTTCCGGATTAAAATTGGTGGCAAAGGGATAGCCGTGGTCCCCGCCGTTACAGTCCAGAATGTCAATAAAATGGATTTCATCAAAATAATGCTTCAAGGCGTAAGCGGAAAAAACACTGGTGACGCCGGGGTCAAAGCCGCTCCCCAAAAGCCCCGTAATGCCCGCCTTTTCAAAGCTTTCCTTATAGGCCCACTGCCAGGAGTAGTCAAAATAGGCGGTAAAGCCCTCCTCTTTGCAGCGTTTCTCATAGGCAGCCCTCCACTGGGGGTCCTCCGTGTCCTCCGCCTCATAGTTTGCGGTATCCACATAATCCACCTTGCAGGCCAGGCAGGCGTCCATGATTGCCAGATCCTGATAAGGCAGCGCCAGGTTCAGTACCAGGTCAGGCTGTACCTTTTTGATCAGCGCCGTCACCTCTTGTGCCTTATCCGCATCCACCTGCTCCACAGTAATCACCGCCTTGGTGGTTTTCTCAAGCTTTTCCTTTAACGCCTCACATTTGCTCAAGGTGCGGCTGGCAATACAGATTTCCTCAAAGGTTTCCGCACACTTTGCACACTTCTGAATGGCAACGCCGGCAACGCCGCCGCAGCCGATTACCAATATTTTTCCCATAGTCTTCTCCTTTTCTCCGCGGACAGCATCCTGCCGCTTTTCCCAGTTATTTTGCTGGATCTATCTGCCAAAAAGCCCCAATGCCTCAGCGGCCTCAGCCCTTCAGTCCCCTTGCCTGTCTGTCCATGTCCTCCACCACAATATCATAGATTTCCCCCAGAGAGGCACAGTATTCCAGCACCTTCCAGGGCTCATTGGTGTGAAAATGAATCTTGATCAGCTCGTCGTCTCCCACTGCCAGAAGGCAGTCTCCTTGAAAGTGATTGGTAAAATAGTCGCTGATCACATCCTCGTCCAGACCCTCTCCTTCAATCAAAAGCTGCGTGTCATATTTGAATTCCAGCATATTCAGGTTCTCCTTCCATTTCCTGTTTCTGTTTATCTTTTCTATTTATTTCCTGTCTGCTTCTTATTTCCCGGCCATTTCAAATTCCCTCCTGTTTTTTCCGTAAAGCTGAAATTTACAGGGAGGCCTCTCTTCCCTCCACGCTGCGCAGAAGCTCCTCCACATAAGCCGGAAGGTAAAAGGCGCCCTGGTGCACCTTGGGGGTGTAATATCTGGTGTCAATGCCCAAAAGCTTCCATGCAGCCCCGTTCAGATCGTGGATGGGATGGTACTTTTTGGAGGCAAATCCAAACAGCCAGTGTCCCGAAGGGTATGTGGGAATGTGCACCTGATATACCCGGCTGATGGGAAAGCTTTCCACAATACGCTTATGGGCCCGCTTGCAGGCAATGGCGTCGGCCTGATAGAAGGGACTTTCGTGCTGATTCACCATAATGCCGTCCTCCTTAAGAGCCTTATAGCAGTTGCCGTAAAACTCCTTGGTAAACAGCCCCTCTCCCGGACCGAAGGGGTCCGTGGAATCTACAATAATCAGATCATATTCATTTTCCTTAGAGCGGATAAAGCGCAGTCCGTCCTCATAATAAATGGAAACTCTCTCATCCTCCAGCCTGCAGGCGGTCTGGGGCAGGTACTTTTTGCAGACCTCTACCACCAGCTCATCGATCTCCACCATATCTATCTGCTCTACCCCGGGATATCTGGTCAGCTCTCTGATTACGCCGCCGTCTCCCGCCCCGATCACAAGCGCCTTTTTTACATTGGGGTGCACCGCCATGGGCACATGGGTAATCATCTCATGATAAATAAACTCATCCCGCTCCGTGAGCATCATATACCCGTCCAGCGTAAGAAAACGCCCGAATTCCTTTGACTGGAACACATCAATCCTCTGAAACTCGCTCTGCCCGCTGTAAAGCTGCTTGTCCACCCGGATGGACAGCTTCACGTCCGGCGTATGAGGTTCCGAAAACCACAATTCCATATTGCTTTCCTGCCCTTCTATTGATTCAGAGCCTTGGCTCTGCAGCCTGCTCTCATTTCCCTGCTATTAATTTCCTTATTTTTCCTAGGCCCATACCTCCTTGAGCACATTCAGGCGTTCAATGGCCGCGTCCTCAGGCCCCGTCATGGAACAGCCCTTCTCCTTGGCATAGAGAATATAATTGAGAATGTCCTCCGTAATCTCCTCTCCAGGGGCCAGTATGGGAATCCCGGGCGGATAGCACATGACGAATTCACTGCACACCCTTCCCCTGGTCTCCAAAAGGGGCAGGGATTCCTTTTGCGCATAGAAAGCGTCCTGGGGAGACACCGCCACCCTGGGATCGATGTATTCCTGGGTAAACATCCCCGCGCCGTCCTTTCCATATTGACGCTTGATCTCCGCCATTGCACTGACAAGGCGCTCAATGTCCCGCTCCCTGTCTCCAATGGAAAGATAGGCCAGAATATTGGCAATGTCCCCAAGCTCCGCCTGTATATCATACTCGTCCCTGAGCAGATCATAAACCTCTATGCCGGCCAGCCCCACTCCCAGAGTATTTACCGTAAGCTTGGTTCTGTCAAAGTCAAAAATACTGTCCCCATTGATCAGGTCTGCCGTGTAAGCGTAATAGCCTCCGATACGGTTGATCTCCTCTCTGGCGTATTCCGCCAGCGCTATGACTCTGGCAAATTCCTCTTTTCCGCGAAGGGCCAGATTCCTTCTGGAAATATCAAGACTTGCCAGCAGTAAATAGGAGGCGCTGGTAGTCTGGGTCAGGTTAATGATCTGGCGCACATAGCCGGGATTCATGGACGGTCCCGTCAAAAGAAAGGAGCTCTGGGTAAGGCTCCCCCCTGATTTGTGCATGCTCACTGCAGCCATATCGGCCCCTGCAGCCATTGCTGATATGGGCATATCCTTACCAAAATAAAAGTGGGTTCCATGAGCCTCATCCACCAGCACCTTCATGCCGCATCCATGGGCCAGCTTCACAATGCTTCTCAAGTCAGAGCATATGCCGTAATAGGTGGGATTGTTTACCAATACCGCCACTGCATCGGGATTTTCCCGAATGGCCTTTTCCACCTGGGATACCCGCATTCCCAGCGCAATTCCAAGCCTGTTATCCGTCTCCGGATTTACATAGATGGGCGTTGCGCCGTTTACCACCAGCGCGTTAATGACGCTGCGGTGGACGTTGCGGGGAAGAATGATCTTGTCTCCCTTTTTACAGGTGCCAAACACCATGCTCTGTACGGAGGAGGTGGTTCCTCCCACCATCAAAAAGGCATAGGCGGCACCAAATGCCTCTGCGGCAATCTCCTCCGCCTCTCTGATCACCGAAACAGGATGGCACAAATTGTCCAGAGACTTCATAGAGTTTACGTCAATGCCCACACACTGCTGGCCCAAAAGCTCCACCAGCTCCGGATTTCCCCGCCCTCTCTTATGCCCGGGGACGTCAAAGGGTACGATTCTGTTCTGCCTGAATTCCTCCAGCGCTTCATAGATCGGCGCTTTTGCCTGATTAAATCTCCCCACGGCCTTCACCTCTCCTCTTTACGGCAAAGCATGCCTTTTCAGTAAATATTTCTCCCGCTGAATATCTCAATCATTTCTCTCCTGAGATTATCCATAATCTCCAGGCGTATCTTCGGCGGCAGCTCATACACATCGCTGTTAAACAGGTAGTTTTGCAGATCCACCTCCTTAATCAGCATCTTGGTGTGAAATATATTTGCCTCGTAAACGTTAATATCCACGGCGTCATAGCGGCGCAGAATTTCCTTGTTGATGTAGTCCTGAATGGAAGTCATATGATGATCCATAAACAGCTTGTGTCCGCCCACATCTCTGGTAAAGCCCCGCACCCGGTAATCCATTGTGATAATATCCGAATCAAAGGAGCCGATCAGGTAATCCAGCGTGGAGAGGGGCGTGATCTCTCCGCAGGTGGCCACGTCAATATCCACCCGGAAGGTGGCAAGATAAGTCTCCGGATGATATTCCGGATAGGTATGCACCGTAATGTGGCTTTTGTCCAGATGGGCCACAGTAGTGTCCCCTGCAGGAATCATGCTCTCCTCCGCGATCAATATAGTTACAGAAGACCCCTGAGGCTCATAATCCTGGCTGGAAATATTCAAGACGTTTGCTCCGATCATATCCGTCACGTTTGTGAGGATTTTGGTCAGACGTTCGGAATTATACTGTTTGTCAATATAAGCGATATAATCCTTCTGCTCCCTCTGTGTTTTCGCATAGCACACATCGTAAATGTTGAAGCTCAGAGACTTTGTTAAGTTGTTAAAGCCATATAATGTGATTTTCTCGCTCATAGGATTCCCTTCCTCTGGTAATTCCGGCCCTGGCCCTGCTGGCATGCGCCCACCGGGCGCACCGCAAAAAAGCAGGCCGCCGCTGTGCGGCCTGCCTGCTTGGATAGTCAGTATCTGTGACGTTTGCAGCGAATCCTCTTTTAGAAAGGATTCGTCTCTTACGGTATTTTCATGGTATGAAAATGGACAGATATTGGGTTTTTAGAGTCTATATAGCAAATATTTTACTTTTACTACTCTTATTGACCGTTTCACAAGTTAGGTGTGCAGCTGCACAGGTTTATAGTAACCAACTTATAAAATTTGAGCTTTTAACTCAATCAATAATGCAGCCAAAGCTGCTAAAAAATATTTGCATGGAAGACTCTGTAAATCTGTTTTCCATACATCCTGTACTATAGCACAGGATGCTCTTAAAAGTCAATGAAAATCTTCATCTTGCTCTGCATTGCTCCCAAAGTGCCGACGAGCTATTTTTTCCAATACCTCCGCCGTCCCGCTGATACCAAAGAAGCTGCTGTTTAACAGAATATCCTTATTGCTCATTTCATTCACATATCCCTGGCAGTAGCGTCTGTGGTACTGCTCTCTCGACTTATCCACCTCCCGGATCATCCGCTCCGCAGTGGCTTCGTCCATGCCAAGCTGCGTGATACAGTTTTCATATCTTGCCTCGTATGGAGCATAGATGTAAATACACAGCTTATTTTCAAAATCCTTTAAGATACTGTCCGCACAGCGTCCCACAATAATGCAGGACTCCCTTTCCACCATATCCAGAATCACATTCTTTTGGACAAGAAATATCTCATCCTGCAGATTGGGTATTCCCATTCCAAGGGGATATTTTCGCTTAAAATAAATGGATTTGGACATCTCCTCCTCATCGCTTATCACGGAAACCGGGAGCGCCATACGCTTTGCCGTTTCCTCAACGATATCCCTGTCATAAAAAGGAACTGCCAGTCTCTCTGAAAGCTCCTGAGCTATGGATCTTCCCATGCTGCCGAATTGCCTTGAAATGGTAATCACATACTTTTTCATAGCGTTAACCGTCCCCCTTTATCTTATCGCCGCAGTCGTCTGCAGCTTATTCTTCTGGATATGTCTCACCACACAGGACAGAGAGAAATTAATCACAAAATAGATCGCTGCCGCTGCGCCAAAAAGAACAAACACATCGGACACATTCGTCGTTCCCAACCCATTGTACTGATAGGATACGTTCATGATCTGTCTCACTCTTGCCATCAATTCAATAACAGCCACATTTGCCAAATAGGAGGAATCCTTAACCGTGGTGATCACCTGGCTGAGAAGCGTTGGAATAATATTTCTGTACGCCTGGGGCAGAACAATATACCACATGATCTGTACTGTGCTAAAGCCTTGGGAATGTCCCGCTTCAAACTGTCCATGGGCTACAGAGTTCAAACCGCCCCTGACAATTTCCGCAATGACGGAGGATGTAAACAAGATCAATGCCACTGACGCCTTAAAGAGCATCTTTACCTCCACGGAAGTCAGTCCCAGCATCCTATGCTGCAGGAATGCCGGGCATGGGCAAAATACCACGCAGATAAATATCCACAAGAGAAGCGGCGTATTGCGGAATATTTCAATATATGCAATCGCCAGCCACTTAAAAATACGCGTTTTCCAGCTGTTGCAGTAATTTCTTACAAGCGCCAGCAGGGAACCAACTACAATTCCCAAAAGCACTGCAATCAAGGCAATCAGCATCGTGAATGCCACACCCTTAAGCAAATATAGAAGCACTGCCTGATTTCTTAATATAGCCAGGCTTCCCTGCAAATCACTCATAAGCGTTCCTCGCTCTCATAATTTCTATCTAATTTTGTCCCACTGCGATCTTTACCCTTGCTTCTCTCTTTTTCAGGGAATTCTCCCAAGTGCTGGCCAGGGTGGACAACGGAAAGCAGACCACAAAAAACAGAGTACCGCTGACGATATAGGCCGGCGCATAGGCTCCGCCTGTAGAAGCTCCCGTCACAAAGCTGTAAGTGACTGATATCAGATCAGCCCCTCCCACGATGTACAGACACGACGTGTTTTTGATCAGATTCACTACCTGATTGACCATGGGCGGAAGGATCATCTTGATGCTCTGGGGCAATATAATATAGTACATCCGCTGAATATAGCCGAAGCCCTGCGACTGGGCTGCCTCAAACTGTCCCTTAGGCACTGCTTCTATTCCCGCCCTGACTACCTCCGCCACATAAGCGCCATGGTAAATGCCAAGCGCGGTAATGCCCGTAGGAATGATTCCGATGCTGTTTCCGGAAAACGCCAGCGCGTAATACAAAAAACACATCTGGAGCAATAAAGGCGTGTTCTGAATGATCTCCACATAGACTCTGGATATGAGCCGCAGAATTTTCTTATGACTGGTTCCCATCAGTCCTATCACCATTCCCAGGGCAAATGCGATAAGCAGTCCAAACAACGCCGTCTCTACCGTATTGCCCAGACCCAAAAGGAAAGTGTCCCTGAATATCCACACCTTTTCCCATGCCTGTGCCGAAAATATTCCAACCATATCTGCTCCTCCCTGAATCTCCCATATTTTTGAAAAGGAAAAACAACTCTTTCCCTTTCAGAAATAAAGGAACTTCCTGTCCGACCCGGACAATATGCCGGGTCGGACAGATCCCCTTACTCAAGACCATACTCTGCGATCAATCCGTCGATAGTCCCATCGGAAAGCCACTGAGTCACAAGCTCCTCACAAAGCGCCGAGAAACCCGATCCCTTTCTGGTGGCAATGCCATATTCCTGAGGCGAGAATTCCTCTTCAATGTAGGAACGACCGTCCGTCTTATAAATGGCCAGAATGGACTTATCCACACAGAAAGCGTCCACCTCTCCTGCGCTCAAGGCAGTAGAGATTGCAGGATAATCCTCATATTGCTGGAAAGATATTCCGGTAGTCCATGTTGTGGCGTCAAAGGTATCCTCATCAAATCCGGCACCATCGATCAGCCCAGCTTCAATCATGGCCGCCGTTAAAGCTCTTGCGGAAGTGGAACCGGAGGACACGCCTACCTTCTTGTCAACCAGCCCCTCCAGCGATGTGATTCCGGAGGCATCCTCTACCAGCACCGTAACTGCGTCTGTGTAATAGGGAGTTGTAAAGTCCCAGCTCTCCTTTCTCTCATCCGTGATCGTAAAGGTTGCCAGCACGCAGTCAATGTCTCCCGAATCCAAAAGCTCTGTACGGGTTGCCGCAGTAACCGTAGTAAATTCCACATCCACGCCAAGATACTCTGCTATGTCTGACGCAAGGTCAATTTCCATGCCCGAATACTCGCCTGTCAGGGTGTCCTGCAGACCGAAGCCCGGCACAGCATTCTTAACCCCAACCCTGAGAACGCCCCTGTCAATGATTTCCTGTACGTCTGGGTCAGCGGTCTCTGGGCTTGCTGCCTCACTGCTTTCCGCGGCAGTGCTTTCTGCAGCAGATGCGCTTTCCTCCACAGAGGCTGCAGGCGCCGCCTCCTCTGTGCCCCCACATCCTGTAAGCAGCGTCAGCGCCATGATTCCGGTTAAAAGTAGTGCCATTTTCTTTTTCATAATATTTCCTCCTGTCACAATATTTGCGTTGTTCCGTCCGCTTTCCCCAAGAAACTGCAAACGTCCGGACAGCCGCTGTTTATCTCAAATGCGGATGCTCCGCAGTTAAGATCCCGATCACCGAATAATTTTTCCAAGAAACTGTCTCACTCGCTCATTTTCCGGATTTTCAAAGAAGTGCTCCGGCGTTCCCTCTTCAATGATCTGCCCGTCCGCCATAAACACGACCCGGTCCGCCACCTGGCGGGCAAAGCCCATCTCATGCGTCACCACTACCATAGTGATATTTTCTTTGGCGAGCTTTATCATGACATCCAAAACCTCTTGAATGGTTTCCGGATCTAAAGCGGATGTCGGTTCGTCAAACAAAATAATCTTAGTCTGCGCACAAAGCGCCCTGGCAATAGCAATACGCTGCTGCTGTCCTCCGGAAAGAGTGGTGGGGAACGCGTCCGCCTTATCCCTAAGCCCCACCACATCCAGATAATGAAAGGCCAGCTCCTCCGCCTCCGCCTTGCTTTTATGATGAAGCTTCATGGGCGCCAGCGTCAGGTTTTTCAACACTGTCATATGGGGATAGAGATTAAACTGCTGAAATACCATGGATGTTGTCTCCCGAACCAAGTGCACTTTATTTTTGTGGGTCAGATGCTTTCCATCCAAAAACACCTTCCCGCTGGTCGGCTCCTCAAGGAAGTTCATACAGCGCACCGTAGTGGATTTTCCTGAGCCGGACGGGCCGATGATCACCAGCTTTTCTCCCTCTGCGACCTCAAGATTCACATCCTTTAATACCTTTAAATCCCCGAAATTCTTATTGACATGCTCCATTTTTATCATTGCCATATGAATCCTCCCAAAAGATGCAGCCCTGTAAACTCAAAAAGGGCGCTTTGAAAAAATTTCAAAGCGCCCTTGCTCTTTATGTTCTGGATTGTATACCATTATACAATTTCTGTCAACTGTTTTTTGATTTTCGTCTGCGTTTTGTGTAAGATTACAATACATATGTTACAACTAAATATTGAAAAAGCAGAGATGCTGCCCTTTGTATTAGTTATATTTTATCGCCACAACAAAATCCAACCGAAAAAGGCTCTCTGCTATGGCTGCTATAACACAAGATATAAGGTGTCTTATATCCCTAATTCATATTTAAACTATATAAACCATTACTTGTGAAACAAATATTTTCAAAGCTCATTTCAAATTTTGCAAGGCACCTATCAACTCTTTTATATATTGCTGGCTTTCCTGTTTTGTGGTTACCAAGCGTAGTTTTTGTAAATATTCTAGGATCTTAATAATTTCTATTGCCTCTAATTTTTCAATTTTCTTATCAAACTCTCTCACTAATTTTTTATTTGTGACATAACTGTATTTTGACAGCCCAAAATGCCTATAAAATGTCATTATGTCTTCAACATTTCCCTTTGAAATATTTCCACGAATATTTCCTCATTT
>NZ_CEWDFQ010000047.1:0-13306 GCF_982438285.1 Acetatifactor sp.
AGATAATTCCACACACATGAGTACCATGCCCGTTATCGTCATACATTACATTTTTGTGCCCTACAAAATCCCGAAAACATAACAATTTCCCAAAAAGATCCGGATGCCTTGCGATTCCCGTATCCAGCACCGCTACCGTCACCGGCCTCTCCGGCAGCTCCTCCAGCGGCTGCGCCCCAATTTGTTCTCTTACACGCTGCATAATAATGATTGCTCCGGCATATACTTTATCCTATCTTATGCCGGAGCAATGGTTTCGTTACGTTTCTTCTCTTTTCCTTCTGACAAATAAAAGTATGGCTCCTGTGATCAAAAGCGCCCCTCCCACCAGAAAACGAGCCAGCGCCAAGGCGCTGTCACTGCCTGCTCCCGGTCCGCTCATGCTGGCGCTTTGAACAGTCTCCTCTAAGATCTCACTGTCGTCAAGGGCTTCCCCCGTACCGCAGATTCCAAGGGAAGAAACCTGATTCACAGAAAACCGGATGCACTCCACATCCCCGGTAAGGATTCGCTGGGAGGAAACCTGCTCCAGCTGGCCATTTCGGTCTATGGTATACACCTGGGCCTGCTCACCCTTCAGGGAATCAGGAACCGGCAGCATCACCGTAAGCTGCCTTGTTCCAAGCTTTGTCAGAGGGATTCCGCTGTTATCGCTCAGTATAAGCTCCAAAACCAGCGCATTTTCCGGAAGCGCTGTCCCAAGACTCCTCTGGAAAGCGGCTTCCAAAACAGCTCTGTCCCCCTGTGAATTTACAGACAGGGTATAAGCCCGTGCCGCTCCCGCCAGGGAAGCTGAGGCTCCTTCATATCCGGTCACCGTAACGCCCGGCTCTCCCGTTTCCTCCGAATAGTTCCGATAGGCCTCATTTGACAGTCTCTGGGCAGAAGTCTCGTAAGTAGTTTCCGGCATTTGAGCTCCTTTACTGCTCACAGCCACCTCCTCATCAAAGGCCTTGGTTCCCAGTCTCTCCACAGAGGCCGGAAGAGAAACGCTCTCAAGAGCACAGCCTGAAAAAGCTCTGTCCTTAATCTCCGCCAAGATATCCTGCGCTCCAAACACAATCTCAGAAAGTCCGCTGCATCCCTCGAAGGCCCCCTCCCCGATAGAGAAAAGCGTGTCCGGAAGAGTTACTCCGGTAATCTCAGTATGATCTTTAAAAGCTTCTCCCGCGATGATTCTGACGCCCTGTGGAATTTCCACCTGGGAGGCACTCCCCCTGTAGGCAACCAGCACACCGCCGCTGATCAGGAAGTCCTCTTGGCCGTTTTCCAAAAAATTTTCCACCCAGGCCGTATGATCAAAGGCCTTAGGTTCCACCAGCATAACGGTTTCCGGCAGTTCTACCGAAGAAAGCTGGTCACAGTGGTAAAAGGCCCCATAGCAGATTCTCTCCACTCCCGCCGGAAGAACCGCCTGTGTTACGCTGCTTCTGGCAAAGGCAAACTGTCCAATCTCCTCTATGCCCTCGGGCAGCGTCAGGTTCTCCAAAGTCTCATTTCTGTAATACGCCTGATCCGCCACGATTCTTTGGTCTACAATTGTGTACTTGGCCAGCCGTTCCCCGGCTCCATCCATTTCTGCAGTATCTGCCGTATCGCCAGTATCCGCCGTTTCTCCTTGATTTCCTGTCTCTGTGCCATTCTGCGCTTCCTGTCCGTTTTCTCCTTGACTTCCGTCAAAGACGGTAGGGCTTGTGTTGTCTATAAACAAAACCGCCTGATTTCCTACAATTTTAGTGCTCCCCAGAAGTGTTTCCGTACCCGAACCATCCTGAGAGGGAGTCTGCACTGTCTGAGCGTCCTGTGTACCCGATTCCCCGGACGTATCTGCTGCTCCGCCGGCGGATTCTCCGGTGCCATCCCCGGAAGCATCGTCCTCATACTGGTAATCAGGCACATCCTCATATTCCGGCATTTCACTCTGCCTTGCGTAAAACTCCTGGGCAAACTGATCCGCCACACTCCCTGCATCACAATGTATGGTCAGCTGATAACAGCCGTCAAAGGCCGTCTCATGGATATTCGTCACCTGATCGGGAATCGTGATATCGGTAAGATTTACGCAATCTGCAAAGGCCTGAATTCCTATGCTTCTCACATTAGAGGGAATGGTCATCTGTTCCAGTCCCCTGCATTCCGCAAAAGCGTAATCCCCGACCTCCGTAAGACCTCTTCCCAGAACCACCGTGTCCAGATTATCACAGCCCCAAAAGGCATAAGGTTCAATCCTCCTTACAGAATTGGGAAGCACCACCAATTCAATATTGGTATCTCCCTCAAAGGCGCTTTCCCCAATAACCTCCACAGTGTCCGGCACAGACACATTGGTCTCTGTTCCCCGGTACTTTACCAGTGTACTTCCCTCTATCCTAAAATCGGAGGCAGATGTTGCCGCATCTGCCTCCGTTACAGGAAGCTGCATAATGATGAGCGCAGTAATGATAAGCAGAATCCCGCTCATTTTTTTCTTACTCTTATGAAGCTCCATTTTTCTCATACATCTTCCCACTTCTTTCCGTTTACCGCTCTTCACGCTAAGCTCTTGCTTTTCTCAGCACCTTTTTGTCCCTCTTCATAAACAATACAAAGGACAAACATGCAAGACCCACGGACAAAAACCACTTGGGATGAATGCCGTCTCCGGTCTGGGGCGTATTGTCCGCCACGGTTCCCGCAGTCAGATCCTCCGTATCCACATAAATCACATAGGGTGAAAAATGCTCTGCCGTAAATGTGATACAGGACACACCGGATATCGTGGTAAATCTTGGCGTCAGCTTATCTAATCTGTCATTTACCACCCCTGCTATCATGTTATTTCCTGCATAAGTTATCAGGGAATCCGGCAAGGGCAGCGTTATGGTGATGGACAAGCCCGTGGTATCTGTGATCTTTTGTGTTCCTGTGGAATCATACAGACTGATATCCATAGGGAAATACTTAATGTTTGTCAGATCGCCATATTCCGCCATCAGGGCTCTTACGGCTGCTTCCGTGGCCTCCGCACTCTCCGTAATCCTAATCACAAAATCATCGGAGGAGCCGTTTACTGTGGCAGACACTACGCCTGTGTTGGACAGTCCGTTCTTATCAATGACAACGGTAGTGCCTCCATTGGATACGGTTCCCGTGGTGTTATTCGGTCTGTTAGAGGAACTGGAGCCCGCTGAATTGCCGCTTCCCGTAGTAGTTGTGCCCGAGCCTGCTTTTCTGTAATTTGCCGTTACAGTCACATTTTTTTCAGGCATGGTAATTACAGTAGCGCTTACAGCTGTGCTGGCTATGGTCACATCTGAAGGATCCACAGTCCAGTTGCTGAATTCCTGTCCGGATGCCGGATCGTTGGCAATGATAATCGGCTGTGAACCTGCCACATAGCTTCCGGAGCCGCTGCCGTTGCGCACGGTCAGGGTATAGTACACTGCATTTCCGTTGTTATTGCTTCCGCTGCCATTTCCATTATTATTGTTATTGCCGCCGTTTCCGCTGGAACCGTCATTTCTCTCATACTGGGCATATACGTCTGTATCCTTCTGAATATTCGTTATACCCGGCATCCATCCCGTGAAGGTGTAGCCTTCCCGCACCGGATTCTGGGGCGTAATCGCGCTGCCGCCCGCCGCCACTGTCTGCGTGTAAAGCAGCGTTCCATTCCAATCATAGAAATTTACAACATATTCTGTCTCACCCAAAGGAGTGTACTGGGCATAGGTTTTGGTATCCTCCGTAATATTGTTTATGGCGGGACGCCATCCGGTAAATGAGTATCCTGACACTGCCATCTCCGCCGCGCTGGGGGCAAGAGAAGTTGCATCGCTTCCTGCGTCTACCAAAACACTCTCAATCAGCTGATTATTGATATCGTAAAACTCAACCGTCAGCTTCTCCGCATTGGGATCTATCACCTCATACTGAGCCCAGATATCCGTAGGCGCCTGAATATTACGCCCATCCTCACTCCATCCGATAAAGCGGTAGCCCTCCTGAATCAGCTGTGGATACTGATCCGTAGTAGGCAGCGCTACATCGTCTCCTGCAACCACATCTTCCTGACGGATGACCTCTCCTCTTCCGGTGGCATAATTGGTCATCCAGAAGATTACGGTAAATACCTCCTGCCCGCTATAAGGCTGGTGGTCAATTCCTTTTTCATCGGCAAAAATAGCTGCTACGCTGTCATCTGGACAGTAGAGCGTCAGATTGGATGAAATATTCTCTCCTCTGTCATCCCCAAAGGCCGTATTGTCGATGTAGCTCACCGACCCAGGAATATAAACCGCCTGTACGCCGCTGTTTAAAAAGGCATGCTCCGCAATGCTCTGCACTGTAGCAGGAAGCGTTACCGAATACAGGCTGCTTGTTTCCGCAAATGCGTAAGGAGGAACCCTTGTAATCCTGCTGTCATTGAAATCTATGCTGGTCACATTGGCAGCATCCATAAATGCTTCGTCGGCCACAGAGGTGACTCCTGCAAGCTCTACGGCATCCACCTTTCCGTTATAGCTGCCGTTTACCCTGCCGTTGCCTCTGGATTCCAGACATTGCACAATACTGGTTTTAGCCCCGTCCGTAAGCCCGTAGATAATAGACCTTTCACAGGTAAAGTTAGGGCTTCCCTGAAAATCCACATCAATCAGCTGGGAGCAGCCTCTAAAAGGCCTAAGCCCCATCTCGCTCACCGTGGGAGAAATCGTCACTGAGCTTAGATAAGTGCACCCGTCAAATGCGTAATCCCCAATTCTTGCAGTGTCTCCGAGAATGCTGACACTGGTTAAGTTGACACATCCCTCAAACATCTGGGCAGGTATCTGTGCCAGTCCCTCCGTGGTAATGGATTTCTGCAAAGGCATCTGATCCGCTGTCATATTATTCCAGTCCAGGCTCTGCCAATGCTGCTCCTTGGCCCACGTAAAGTCCTCCGCCTCCTTGTCTTTGAACAATTCGTCCTTCACAGACTCCACACCGTTTGGAATTGACAGGTTCAGCACCGCATTCAAAATCGCCTGCTCATCCTGGGTAATGGCCTCGCTTTCTATGCCTGCACCCAAAGTATAACCAGTGCCGCCATTGTCCCGGATGTATTTGTTCACAGCGTTTTTGGCAGTCTGGGCCAGCTCCGCCGTGGCATAGGGGAAGGAATCCACCGTGTAAGAATTCAAATCACTCATGGTGGGATAATCTATCAATTCATTGCTGTCAGTTAAAGGATTATACTGTACCACCAGATTGGTGGGCCAGCCGCTGTAATATTCTATGTAGGTTACCGGCTGGGTTCCCTTATTAATGTTGGAGCCGGGATCCATGGCATACTGAAAGGGCACGCTGTTTGGCGAAATGGTTCCCGTAAAGGTCAGTCTCGGCGTCTGGCTCAGGGCTCCTTCCAATCCCGGCAGAACGTCCTGGGTCTGAAAGGCATTGCTGCCGATTGTGGTGATATTAATGGGCTCCTCAAAAATCACATCTTCCAGATTATAACAGCCCTTAAAAGCGTCCGCCCCGATTACCGTAATGGACGAAGGAATGGTAATTGACTCCAAATCCGCATTATTCTGGAAGCTGGAAGAATAAATCTCCGTAATCTGGTAAGGTCCGATAGTACCCGGAATAGGAATATCCTTCATGCCGTCGATCACGCATTGGATCAGCTGGTTGGAGGAATTTACCTGGAACAAGGCCTCCCCACCCGCTCCATCAGTGAGAATAATCTCATAAATATCCTGTCCATAATACTTAAAAGCGAAACCATTGGTACGGCAGAGATTATGGGTATCTCCTTCCGCTATGCTCTCAAAATAAAAGGATTCCGGAACGGTATTCTTAAAATCCTCCATGGTAAAGGTCAGATTGTGGCTGTCTGTTCCTCCGCTATCCGGAGAAAAGGTCAAATTGGCGCTGCTGCTGGGGAAGGTAATGTATTCCAGGCTGGTGCAGCCCTCAAAAATAGACGCCGGCAGGTCAGCAGACCAGTTCTCATGAAAAGCTACGCCCGTCAGAGAACGGCAGTTTCTGAATACGCCTCTCCCAATCTGCTGGAGCACCACATTCTGAAGCTCTCCCTCATAGCCATCCAGGTCTATGGTTTCAAGAGCTGTACAGCCTGCAAAAGCGTAGTCCCCCACTCTCAGCACATTAATGGGCATATTAAAGGAGGTCAGACCGGTACAATTATAAAACGCATGGTCTCCAATGGTCTGCATATTGGAGTTAGGCTGCAGATTAATCGTTTTGATATTGACGCAGTTTTCAAACGCCCCGTTGCCGATAGTGGTCAGGCCGTTCCCCAATGTGATGGACTGCATTGCCGTACAGTTATAGAAGGCATAATTTCCGATTCCCTGAAGGTTTTCTCCCACAACCAGATGAATAATGCTTCCGTTTCCGGAAAAAACACCATTCTTGGCAGTGCTGTTCACATTCTCCACTGTCCAGTCCTGATTATTGCCGCTTACAGCCGACTGCACAACCCTCTGATTGCCGATATAGGCCACCGTGATCTGGGACAGCCTCCACTGGCTGGGATCGATCGTCTGACTGAAGGCGGAAGAATCCGTGTCAAGGCCTCCAGGAATGGTCTTAATGTAAAGGCTGGAGGACGCAATGCTGCCCCAGTCATTGTAGGTATCGTAATAGCACACATAGAAGTGGTCCGTCCGGCTTACTTCTTCTCCGTCCTGTCCATATTGAATATCTGGCTTGTTATAATACAAAAAGTTACCGTCACCATTTACTGCGGCATAGCCTCTGTAGGTACCATTGGTGTCCGTAAATTTATCATACACGTCCACCGTATCAGGTATGGTAAGCGTATTCCCCTGCAGACTTCCCACCTGTGAATAGCCCACAATTACGGCAACCTTTTCAATCGTACTGCCCGGAGCATTCACATAAGCAAACTGGAACCGCCCGTCCCCTGTGGTATATATCTTATCACCTGATCCAACCGTAGGAATATTGCTGCCGTCATCTGTCACAATCGCCGGCAGAACCGGATCACCGTTCTCGTCATACGCCTGCAGATTTTCTACCGGTATGGCGGCTACAATCAGCGCCGAGATCAGAAACAGCGTCCCCAATGTCTTCCTGACCGCCTTTTTTAATCTCCTGGTCTTCTTTTTCACCTTCATCACTTTTGTCTACTCCTTTGCTAACCTTCCTCACTGACTTTTTTGGCTACGACTACAAACCTTCCATCCGTCTCTTGATAATCACAGGTGGAAAGGGTTAACAGCCTGTCGCCATATTGAGCAGTGACGCCGGTATCGTACAGCGACATCGCGGCCATCTCCTGCATATTGGAATTGAATTCCTGTTCGCTCAGCGCGTCTATAAACTGATAATACTTAAATACAATCTCTTCTTCGCTGTATACCCTGGATCTGAAAACATACATGATCTCCCAGATCCCTTTTTCATAAATGGTATCAAACTGAATGTACCGATGTTCTTTAAAATATTCCTCACTGCTGTACAGGTCAAGATCTCCAAACATCTGTCCGTTTTTCATATGATGTCCATATATAATCAGATTCGTGCTTGGTTTTAGCACATCGCAGTCCTTGTCCATAAAAATAGAACCGTTTTTATCATATTCCTGGTTGAGATTGTGATCCAGATAATATTCATTGTCCGAGGTCTGCATTACAGGGTAATCTATATTTGTATCGTCAATTTTTATCCATCCGATTAGCTTTTTATTCTTATTTAATAAATTTTTATATTCGTCCAGCACTTCCCGGGCTTGTGTTTCCCCGTCCAGCGTATAGTGAATTACAGGAGATTCATTAGAGGATGCAAGCACCGGCTTCTCCTTCAGCGCACTCAGCTCACTGTAGGCGGCTCTTGTTCTGTAATCATAATAGGAATACAGACAAAAATAACCAATACAGCCTGCAGCCACAGCAAGACAGCCCATAATCATAAGCCTTCTGCGCTTTTCTCTCTTCTTCAGCTCTTCCTTGACAAATTCATCAAGCTTCTGGTCGCTCTTTTTAATCGTCTTTTTGGCTTTCGCTTTTTTCCCGCTCTCCTTTCTTCTCCCCCCTTCTTTTTCAGAACCGGCACTTTTTCTTTGTCCACCTCCTTTGGCAGTCTTCTTCCGGAGAAGCTCCTCCACCTCATCCGTAAAATCCTGTCCCAGGAGCGTTAAAAATTTATATTTCCCATTCTTTATGTCAGAATAAAGCCGTTCCAGCTTCTTTTTGTCATATCCGGCCGCTTCTGCGCGCAGACGCTCTATCAGCTCTCTGTCGTGGACAGCCCGCCGGTAATCTGCCTCCGTGCGGAACTGCCTGCCTTCCACAATATATGTTTTTTGTGTCATAATCTGTCCCTATATGTTCTTACTCCCTGTCTTTCTTCTCCCCATCTATATTTTACTATATGTTGAAATTAATGCAAGACCCTAATCTGCGCACAGCAGCCTTCTATTTTTCTAAAACACTTAAAAACCACAGAAACATTGACATGCCATAGCGCATAGAATAAACCATAAATAAAACCTGGAGGAAAAAAATGAGTGATTTAACTGCTACAAATTGTGGCTGCGCAAGCAACTCCTGCGGCTGCGGAAATAACGGTTTCGGAAACTGTATCTGGATTATTCTTCTGTTGTTCTGCTGCGGCGGCAACGGCTGTGGAAACGGCTGCGGCAACGGCATCCTCGGCGGCGGAAACAATGACTGCTGTGAATGGCTGATCTGGATCCTGCTTCTGTCCTGCTTCTGCGGCAATGGAAACGGCTGCGGCAACAGCTGCGGCTGTGGATCTTCCTGCTGCTGATTTTTCTGCGGCACAAAGCTTATACGGCTGCCATTTTTCCAAAAATAGGCTCCCTCGGGGGCCTATTTTTCAATGAGGCCTCATAGGATATAAAAATACCATTAAGGAGGCAGCTATGGACGAAAGGGGACAGGATAAGGTCATTGCATTTGACACACTGTTTACCACAAATCATATCCAAATGCTTAAGGTTCTGCTGACCTATCTGGATCCCGCCGCGCAAAAAAGCATTGCGGTTTATATAAAATGGATGGAGCTGCAGTATACCCTTTCTTTTTTTCGAAGATATCCCGGAGCATCCTTAAAAGGACTGCCAAAAGAGGAGGGCTTTGACGCCGCCAGGCTCTGCGACGAAATGCTTCCCTACTGTGCCCCAAGAGAAAAGGAACAGCTGCAGAGCATGAAAAGCATGCTTCAAAATCTTTCCAATGCACAGGAAATGATGGAAACGATGCAGATGATGAAAGAGCTCTTCCCAGAGGGAGAAAATCCCTTTCAGGGAGATGCCGCCGACATTCTTTCCGGATTGTCGGGAATGTTTCAAAATAAATAATCCGAGGAGGAAAATGAATGGATGAAAAGACAAAGCCCGCCTGGATGCAGGACGAACTTGTAAAGGACATCCCTCAGAGCAAGCTGGATTTTCTGGGCAGAATGTTCGCAGAGGGGCACGGAAAAAGTCAAAAGGAAATGATGGCAATGCTCCTGCCCATGATGAAAAAGGCAAAGCAGGAAAAGCTGACTTTCACACAGCAGGAAATGACTGCGGCCATTGCAGCCATCAAAAAACACAGCTCCCCAGAAGAGCTGAAGCAGATCAACAAAATATTGGAAAAAAGCAAGGGAGGGGCATAATCGCCCTCCCTTACTGCTATTTTACTACAATATTCACAATTCTTCCCGGAACATAAATTTCCTTCACCACAGTGCCTGTAAGCCTGTCGCCTAAAGCCTCCTTTGCTTTTTCGATCACTGCTTCCTTTGCTTCCTCTCTGGGAATGGTTATGGTGGTCCTCATTTTGCCGTTCACCTGTACCCCCACCTCTATGGTGCTCTCCACCGTTTTAGCCTCGTCATATGCCGGCCAGACAGTCTGATAGATTCTTCCCTCATATCCTGCCGTCTGCCACAGCTCCTCCGTGATGTGGGGCGCCACCGGATTTAACAGCGTCAAAAGCGTTTTATACTCTCCTCTTGTCACCGCATTCCTCTTATACATGTCATTGATCAACGACATCATGGCCGCAATAGCGGTATTGTATTTTAAGCTTTCAAAATCACTGCTTACCTTTTTGATGGTCTGGTGCATTTTTGTCTCAAGCTCAGGACTATAGCCGTCACCTTCTGTCAAAAGATCCTGCAGCTTCCACACTCTTTCCAGGAATCTGCGGCAGCCCTTTACGCCGTCCTCTGACCAGATGGCGCTTAAATCAAAGGCCCCGATAAACATTTCATAGGTGCGCAGCGTATCCGCTCCATAATCCCTCACAATGTCATCCGGGTTTACCACATTGCCTCTGGACTTGGACATCTTCTCCCCGTTTGAACCAAGGATCATGCCGTGGCTGGTCCGCTTCTGGTAAGGCTCTGGACAGGGAACCACCTTTTGATCATAAAGAAATCTGTGCCAGAATCTGGAATAGAGCAAATGCAGTGTGGTATGTTCCATTCCCCCGTTATACCAGTCAACGGGAAGCCAATAGTCAAGGGCCTCCTTGCTGGCAAGGGCCTGGGTATTGTGAGGGTCCGTATAGCGCAGGTAATACCAGGAGGAGCCTGCCCACTGAGGCATGGTATCCGTTTCCCGTTTTGCCGGCCCCTTACAGCAGGGACAGGTGGTATTGACCCAGTCCGTCATAGCCGCCAAAGGAGATTCCCCGTTGTCGGTAGGCATATAGCTTTCCACCTCGGGAAGCTCTAAAGGAAGCTCGCTTTCATCCAAAGGCACATAGCCGCATTTCTCGCAGTACACAATGGGAATAGGCTCCCCCCAGTAACGCTGTCTGGAAAATACCCAGTCGCGCAGCTTGTAATTGGTCTTTCTCCTGCCGATTTTCTTTTCCTCCAGGAAGGAAATCATTTTTTCCTTGGCCTCCGCCACGGAAAGTCCATCCAAAAAGCCGGAATTTACCAGAATCCCCGAGGCCACATCTGAATAAACCGCCTCCTGTACGCTGACAGAGCTGCCGCTTACCACTTCTACGATAGGCAGATTAAATTTTTTTGCAAATTCCCAGTCTCTCTCGTCATGAGCGGGCACAGCCATAATCGCGCCGGTACCGTAGGTCATCAGCACATAATCGGATATCCACACAGGAATCTCCTTTTGATTCACAGGATTGGTGGCGCTTAGTCCCTTGATCTGCACACCGGTCTTTTCCTTGGAAAGCTCCGTCCGCTCAAAATCCGACTTTCTGGCCGCCATTTCCCTGTAAGCGGCCACCTCCTCCCAGTTTTCGATCTCGTCCCGGTACTTGTCAATCAAAGGATGCTCCGGAGAAAGCACCATATAAGTGGCCCCGAAAAGCGTATCCGGCCTTGTGGTGTAAACGCGCAGCTTATCTTCTCTGCCCGTAAGCGCAAAGTCAACCTCCGCCCCCTGGGATTTGCCGATCCAGTTTTTCTGGGAAACCTTTACTCTTTCGATATAGTCCACAGTATCCAGACCTTCAATAAGCTTTTCCGCATACTCTGTAATCTTTAACATCCACTGGCTCTTTACCTTCCTGACAACCTCAGAGCCGCAGCGCTCACACACGCCGTTTACCACTTCCTCATTTGCAAGTCCCACCTTGCAGGAAGTACACCAGTTAATGGGCATTTCCGTCTTATAGGCAAGACCGGCTTTAAACAGCTTCAGAAAAATCCACTGGGTCCACTTATAATAAGCCGGGTCCGTGGTATTGATCTCTCTGTCCCAGTCAAAGGAATAGCCCAGAGAATGCAGCTGGCCTTTAAAGCGCTCCACATTATTTTTGGTGACAATCTTTGGGTGAATATGATTTTTTATGGCATAGTTTTCCGTAGGCAGGCCAAAAGCGTCCCAGCCCATGGGATACAGCACGTTATACCCCTGCATCCTTCTCTTTCGCGCCACAATGTCAAGGGCCGTGTAGGGTCTCGGGTGGCCTACATGAAGTCCCTGCCCCGAGGGATAGGGAAACTCCACCAGCGCATAATACTTCGGCTTGGAATAATCCTCCGAAGTTTTGAAGGCCTTTTCATCATCCCAGATTTTCTGCCATTTTGTTTCCACTTCTCTGTGATTGTACGGTACTGCCATATTGGTTCCTCC
Source organism: Acetatifactor sp. (assembly GCF_982438285.1). Lineage (NCBI taxonomy): Bacteria > Bacillati > Bacillota > Clostridia > Lachnospirales > Lachnospiraceae > Acetatifactor > Acetatifactor sp. The sequence goes on from NZ_CEWDFQ010000047.1 coordinate 12,074, forward strand.
TGAAAATAAGTATAAGCCCTTCCGCTGTCAAGAGACGAAAGAGCTTATACACTTTATGATCCATGACAAAATACAAAAATTTCTTCTATTAAAAACTATCGTTCATTGTATCCTGTTTTTTCATTACTGTCAAGAAGCTGTTAATCTTCTCCGCTGTTTTCCGCCACCTTAGCCGCTCTGGCCGCAACCTCTCTCTCCTGTACATCGGAAGGAGCCTGCTCATAACGGGAAAACTCATAGGAGTATTCTCCACGGCCCCCGGTCATGGAACGAAGGTCCGTACAATATCCGAACAGTCCGCTCATAGGAATATCCGCTTCGATGGTCTGCTTTCCGCCTGCAACAGGATTCATTCCCAGCACACGGCCTCTCCGCTTGTTCAAATCTCCCATGATATCTCCGGTATAGGAATCCGGCACTGTTACCTTCAAGGACGCAATAGGCTCCAAAAGCACAGGCTGCGCCTCCATAAATCCTTTTTTGAAGGCCTGAATGGTAGCCATTTTAAAGGCCATTTCCGAGGAATCCACAGGATGATAGGAACCGTCGTAAAGCACCGCCTTTACACCCACAACAGGGTATGCCGCCATAGGGCCTTTGATCACAGATTCCTGCAGTCCCTTTTCCACCGCCGGGAAAAAGTTCTTGGGCACCGCTCCGCCCACTACCTCTTGTTCAAAGACAAAGGGCGTGGTCAAGTCACCCGAAGGAGAAAAGCGCATCTTTACATGACCATACTGACCATGGCCGCCGGACTGTTTTTTATATTTATACTCCACATCCGACTGCTTTTTTATGGTCTCCCTGTAGGCGATCTTTGGCTTTGTCAGCTCCACCTCCACCTTATATTCGTTTAGAAGCTTGCTGACAACAATCTCAAGGTGCTGGTCTCCCATTCCATACAAGAGCATCTGCCGGTTTTCCGAATCATTCACCGCCTTAAGCGTCAGATCCTCATGGGTCATCTTCTGGAGGGCCTGGGAAATCTTATCCACATCCCCCTTGTTTTTCGGCTGATAGCGCATATATGTATACGGCGTGGAGATTTCAAACTTGCCATATTTAATGGGCACTGCCTTTGTGGAGAGGCTGTCGCCCGTCCTGGCCGCCGTCAGCTTTGCCAGAGCTCCCAGGTCCCCCGCATGCAGCTCCTTCACCTCAATGGGTTTATTTCCCTGGAGCACATACAGCTTGCCAATCTTCTCCTCAATATCCTTATCCACATTATAGATT
>NZ_CEWDFQ010000048.1:0-13042 GCF_982438285.1 Acetatifactor sp.
GCTTTCCAATATGCTTTGCGGGGGCAGCATACTGGTACAGACCTATGGGGATTTTAAGCGGGGCAGGCGGACAACGGACGAGAGGCTGTGCCGGAATAACCTGATTCCCACCTTAAAGGATGCGGTTCCAGGAGATTTGTCCCTGGTATTTCCCCACCGCATCATGGTGGATATTGCTGAGATGATAGAGGCGCTGGATAAGGTCACCCCGGGGATTGCCAGCGATGAGACTCTGCTGTATGGAGTGGAGGTAAAATTTTATTCTAATAAGGTGGTAATCAATCAGGATTTTGAGACCAGCGTGAAGGGGCTTCGGGCCATTGGAGACGGCGCGGGGGTTACCAGAGGCCTGCAGCAGGCATCTGCCAACGGCATCAGTGTGGCAAGAAGCATCCTGAAACGGCAGGAAGCACAAAACGGGAAGCAGTGAGAGAAGTATGAAGCACAGAAAGAAAATCATAGCGGGGATTTTGGCGGCAGCTGTTTTAGCTGCAGCCCTGACGGCCTGTAATACGGGGGAGGGCGGCACAAAAGTAGTATTTACCACAGGATTTGGAAGGGACGAGGTTTTCCGCATTGGGGGGGAATCCTGCTCAAAGGCGGAGCTTATGGTATATCTTGCCAATACCCAGAACCAATATGAAGAGGTGTATGGATCACAGGTGTGGGAGATTGAGCGGGACGGCGTTACTTTGGAAGAAAATGTGAAGGAGACGGTGCTCGCCAAGCTGGCGCAGATCAAGACTATGTGTCTTTTGGCCGCTGAGAAAGGCGTGGAGCTTGACCAGGGAGAGGAGGAGAAGATCGTCCAGGCGGCGGAGAAGTATTTTGGTTCCTTGAGTGAGGCGGAACAAAGGGCCCTGGAAGTGGATCTGGAGACCATAGAAAACCTCTACAGAGAATATGCGCTGGCACAAAAGGTATATCAGGAAATTATCCGTGACATCAATCCGGAGATCAGCGACGACGAGGCCAGAACCATCACGGTACAGCATATTTTGATCAGAACCAGCAAAACAGACAGCCAGGGGAACACAGTGGACTATTCCCAGGAGGAAAAGCAGGCGGCCTACGAAGAGATTTCGCAGATACGCCAAATGGCCCTTGCGGAGGGACAGGATTTCGCGGAGCTGGCATCCCGGTACAGCCAGGATGACACCATCACTTATTCCTTCGGAAAGGGAGAGATGGAGGAAGCCTTTGAAACGGCGGCCTTTGGTCTTGAGACAGGGGAGATCAGCCAGATCGTGGAAAGCGGCAGCGGCTATCATATTATCAAATGTCTAAGCACCTTCGACAGGGAGGAAACGGACGCTAATAAGCTTAAAATTGTGGAGGAGCGGCGAAGGGAGGCCTTTGGACAGGAGTATGATGCTTTTGTGGAAACTCTGGCCAGAAGTCTGAACGAAAAGCTGTGGGATGAGATTACTCTGATTCATGACAAAGAGGTTACTACTTCGGATTTTTTTGAGGTTTACGCCGAATATTTTCCGGAATAGCCCCTTTAGGCAGATATTTAGAAAAATTTTATATTTCCGCAAAAGCCCGGTTTTAAAGGATTTTTTTGAAATTATTAGCACTCGTTTTAAATGAGTGCTAATTTTTTCTTGACTTTTGTTTCGTGCAGAATTAAACTTACATTTAGTAAAAGAAAAGGATGTGGTGACAATGTCAGTAAAGAGTGGAAATTTATCAATTAACAGCGAGAATATTTTTCCTATTATTAAAAAATGGCTGTACTCGGACCATGATATTTTTTACAGAGAGCTGATCTCTAACGGCTGCGATGCTGTGGTGAAGCTCAAAAAGCTGGAAATGATGGGAGAGTGTTCTCTGCCGGAGGATTATAAGGCCAGAATTGACGTGGTTGTGGATCCTGAGAAAAAGACCATCACCGTTTCAGATAACGGACTGGGCATGACCGCCGAAGAGGTGGAGGAGTATATCAACCAGATTGCCTTTTCCGGCGCTGCGGATTTCATTGAAAAATATAAAGATAAGAGCAATGCGGACCAGATCATCGGACATTTCGGCCTGGGATTTTATTCTGCCTTTATGGTGGCGGACGAGGTGCATATCGACTCTCTCTCCTACAGGGAGGGGGCAAAGCCTGTGCACTGGGAGTGCGACGGAGGCACGGAATTTTCAATGACGGAGGGCGAGGACGCAGGAAGGACAACCCCCGGCACTACGATCACCCTGTTTGTCAACGAGGACTGTCTTGAATTCTGTAATGAATACAAGGCCCGGGAGGTAGTGAAGAAATACTGCTCCTTTATGCCGGTGGAAATTTATTTGTCCAAGGCGGATACCAAGGAGACACAGATCATCAGAGAGGATGAGAAGCTTGCAGATGATGTGGTTCTTGAGGTAATCGAGCCGGAAAAGAAGGAATCGGACGAGGAAGCAAAGCCCGAGCCCAGAAAGCTGAAAATTAAAAAGCGTCCTGAGCTGATGAATGAGACAACACCGCTGTGGACCAAACACCCCAACGACTGTACCAGAGAGGAATATCTGGAATTTTACAGGAAGGTATTCCAGGATTATAAGGAGCCTCTTTTCTGGATACATCTGAATATGGACTATCCGTTTAACCTGAAGGGTATTTTATACTTCCCTAAAATCAATATGGAGTATGAGTCCATAGAGGGAACCATTAAGCTGTACAACAATCAGGTGTTTATTGCAGATAACATCAAGGAAGTAATTCCCGAATTCTTACTGCTTTTAAAGGGTGTGATCGACTGTCCTGACCTGCCCCTGAACGTATCCAGAAGCGCGCTGCAAAATGACGGCTTTGTGAAGAAAATTTCCGAATATATCACCAAGAAGGTGGCAGACAAGCTGGCTGGCATGTGCAAGACCGAGAAAGAGGAGTATGACAAATACTGGGACGACATCAGCCCCTTTATCAAGTTTGGCTGCCTGAAGGATGACAAATTCTGTGAAAGAATGAACGATTACATTCTCTTTAAGAATCTTGAGGGGAAATATCTGACACTGCCGGAATGCCTGGAAACCAAGCCCTTAGACGAGGAGAATGGCGAAGGGAAGACCGCCCAGGGAGAGGAAGCTGAAGCTGCGAAGGAAGCGGGAAGCGCCGTGGACGAAAATGGCCAGAAGGTAGAGGCCGAGATTGTGGAGGAGGAAGAGACCCCTGCAGGCCAGGAAGGAACAGCGAAAGAAGAGGAGACCTCCCAGGAAAAGAAGGAAAAGATTATCTATTATGTAACCGATGAACAGCAGCAGAGCCAGTATATCAATATGTTCAAGGCTGCTAAAATGGATGCCGTGATTCTGACCCACAATATTGATCAGCCCTTTATCTCTCAGCTGGAGGCCAAGAATGAGGGCGTTAAGTTCCGCCGCATCGACGCGGATGTAAGCGATACCATGAAGGCAAAAACCTCCAAGAAGGCAGAGAAGGAGCTGGAAGAGCAGGCCAAGACGCTGGGCGAGCTGATGAAGAAGGCGCTCAAAAACGACAAGCTGGTGGTTAAGGTAGAGAAGCTTAAGGACAAAAAGGTTTCCTCTCTGCTCACCTTGTCGGAGGAAAGCAGACGGATGCAGGATATGATGAAGATGTATTCCATGCCCGGCATGGACATGGGGGCCTTTGGCACAGAGGGCGAGACCTTGATCTTAAATGCAAATCATCCGCTGGTGAAGTATGTGACGGAGCATCAGGATGGAGAGAATGTGGAAATGATCTGCGAACAGCTCTATGATCTTGCAAAGCTCCAGCAGTCGCCCTTAAAGCCCGAGGAGATGACGAGATTTGTTGCGCGCAGCAATGAGATCATGATGCTGCTGGCAAAATAAAGAAAACAGATGTTTGAATATATTTAACAATTTGGAGCCGTCTCAGGAAGCGCAGGCAAGGAGGCGGCTCCAAAATTTATGTATTGCAAAATATGCCTGAAAAAGTGCGGATTGTTCCGTGGCTTACATTTTGGAACCTGTTTTTGTTAAAATCAGAAAGATGAGATAGCGGAAACGGAGAGATTCTAAAATGCGTCTGTTTAAATATGGGAAACGTCTGCAGAATGTGATGATTTTGGCGGGAGCCGCAGTTGTGGTTTTGCTGGCCGTCTTTGCGGCAGTTCTTTTTGATACGAGGTTACAGGGCAATGACGCAGGCGCCGCAAAACGGCTGGAGGACGGATGGGTTTATGAAAGCGAAGGAGAGTGGCGGCCGCTTCCCCAGCTGCCCCATACGCTTGCATGGGAAGGGGAAAGCCTGGTTTTGCGGCGGGAGCTTGCCAATGTGGATGTGCCTGGGGAATACTGCTTTGTATTCCAGACAAGGTATTCTTCTATCCGGGTCTGGGCCGGAGAACGGCTGATTTATGAGGCGGCCGGAGGAAAAGAGCATGCTCTTGGCAGTATGTGGCATTTTGTCCCTGTGGCGGATATGCAAGGAGAAAAGCAGATAACAGTGGAATTTCGAAGATACGGAACGGAGCGGGAATGGGAGCTGAAAAGCGTAATGCTTGATCATCCGGCTGCCGCATTGTATGAGATTCTTCTAAGCTATATGCCCCAGATTCTGTTTGGAATGTTTTGTTTCATGCTTGCGGGCCTGCTGCTGGTCTTTTCTCTGATTACGGCGTATAGAAAAAGAAGCATGGCCGTGCCTCAGATATCTCTTGCTTTTTTTATGCTGCTGTCGGGACTTTGGATCCTTCTGGATACCAAGGTTGCCACTCTGTGGGGCGGAAACTATGCAATAGCCTATTTTCTGAGCTATGCGGCTTTTCATCTGATGTGTGTGCCCTTTTTGGTTTTTGTCAGGTCCATGGCCAAAAGTGAGAACCGCCTGTTTGGCGTACTGATCTGGATTTTTATCGCCAATGCAGGGGTCTGCTTTGTGCTGCATATGACAGGTCTGGCGCAGGTTAACGATACGGTGCCTGCAGTACATATTCTGATAATTCTTGCCATGATCGTATCCACAGCTGAATTCTGGAGCAGTATTGTCAGAAAGCGCAGGCAGCGTATGAGCTTTACCTTTGCGGGGATGCTGGCGGTGTATTTTTTCGGACTGCTTTCACTGGCGTTTTACTATCTGGGTGTGCTGCAGGCTACCTATAATACCCAGTGGTATATCTGGGGGCTCACCATTTTGCTGATGTGTATGATGGCGGATGTTATCCTGGCGTTCTCTTCCTTTTGGAAGGAGAGAGATGATTTCAGCTTTTACCGCAGCCTGGCCATGACGGATGATATGACCGGTCTGGGAAACAGAAATGCCTTTCAGCTGTGCCAGAGCTATCTGGCCGGTCAGGCGCCCGGGAGGCTTGACGTTTTGCTGTTTGACGTGGATAACCTAAAGCGCACCAATGACCTTTTAGGACATCAGACAGGGGATATGCTTTTGCAGACCGTGGCAAAGGGCATCTACGCCGTTTTTTCATCAATGGGAGAATGTTTCCGGATCGGCGGAGACGAGTTCTGTGTCGTTATTGTGGAAAAAACGGCGTCCAGGGTTTCGGAAGCTGTGGAAGTCTTTGAAAAAGAGGTAAAAAGACTTCTCAGACATTTCCCCGAATATGCCAATGTCTCCTACGGACACGCACTGTGGGAGAATACCGCAGAAGAAAAGCTTACGCCTGAACGCCTTGCGCTGCTGATAGAGGAGGCCGACCGGAATATGTATCAGATGAAGCGCACCCACAGGGAATAGGAAGCTTAAAGCTTCAGGCTTCTGTACCGATTGAAGCAGGCAAGGATTTCCTGCTTTCTTGGCCTTGCCATGCAGGCGATGCTGGAAGGATTTTCACAAATTGCGGCAAGGGTCTTTTGGTTTATCACAGCCTCTAAGGCATCCGCCACCTGGCGGAGATTTTTTCTGCCGTCCAAAATATTTTTCTGTGCATATTTCAAACAGTAGCCCAGAGCGGTTACCTGCTCGCTGTCCGCAAGCTGCTCCAGATACCGCAGATCAATGGTTTCTTTGTTGAGTACTACGCCGTCCAGTCCCTGGGTTTTGATTTTAATCCTGTCATTGCTTTTAAATTCCGGGCTGGGAAGAGGACGTCTGTCAAATTTTGGCTTTTCTGAAAGAGCGTCAGAAGGGGAAATTCGGGGAAAATCCCTGGCAGCCTCCTTGGCATAGGCAGTGATCTCCTTTGGTACATACCGTTCCATTTGAAGAACGGTGTCAGCGATCTGGAAATAAGCGCCGGAGCTTCCCACCACAAGGATGGTGGAAATGCCGTAACTGTGATACAGCTCTTCAATCCGCTCGATAAAGGGAGTGATGGGCTCCATATCCCGGTGAATCACCTTCTGCATCAGCTCATCCCGGATCATGAAATTGGTGGCGCTGGTGTCCTCGTCAATCAAAAGCAGGGAGGCATCCGCCTCAATGGCCTCCATGACATTGGCAGCCTGAGAGGTGCTTCCGCTAGCGTCCTCTGTCACAAAGGCCACCGTATCCTTACCGTTTGGAAGATCGTTGATAAACATGGAAATATCTGTTTTTTTGATGCTTCTCCCGTCCTCGGCGCGGATCTTCACGGCAGTGTCGTCAGTGATGACATACTCTCTGCCGTCACCTGCAATGTGGTTGTAAACTCCCATCTCCAGCGCCTTTAACAGGGTGGATTTCCCATGGTAGCCGCCGCCGACAATGAGGGTGATGCCCTGTTTGATGCCCATTCCCGTGATCTTTCCTCCGTGAGGCAGGTCAATGGACACAGCGAGAGATGCGGGGGACTTAAATTTGATACCGTTTTTCATGGGACGGGAGGAAACGCCGGACTCCCGGGGCAGGATGCTTCCATCCGCCACAAAAGCGCAAAGGCCAAGCTTTGGGAGCATTTCACGGATATACTGCTGGTTATCTGCCAGGTGGGCGATCTCCTGCAGCTGTCTGCCATCCAGATTTTGGTAAAAAAGGGAGGACTTTACACACTTTGGCAGAAAATCAAAAAGAATTTTCTGAAGCTCCCTGGCGTTGATGGTACGGCCGTTGGCAGGAAAGCCCACTTCAAATCTAAGGATAATATCTCCGCTTTTTTCATTGATTACGCAGGCTGTCCGTTCCAGCACCTCCTGGCCGCAGCGGCTTACGGCAAGCAGGCCGCTCTGTCCCGTTCCCTTCGCCTGAAAGGAAAACTGTCTGGCAAAGCTGCCAAACCGGCGGATCAGCGTATCCTCAAGGGCGGTCCGCCGGTGCTTTTTTTCATAGAGGCTTACAGGGAACGCTGCCGCCTTTGCACCCACATGAACGCTCAGCTTTGAGGGGGAGGCAAAGGGGTCTCCCTGAACATGGTCGATAGACAGCACATAGCCTGGAAACTGATAGGCTCCTCTTGTATCTTTATAGGCAGGATAGCCCTTTCTGTCAATTTTGTCCAGCAAGGCTCTTAATTCGGTTGATGTCTGCATTGTTTTCTCCTTTCCTGGCCTTCTTGGCTTAGGTAATTGAGAAACTCGCTCTCTGATATCAGAAACTGGGCGTAATAACCAAAATAACGGTGACGAGCCACTGCTTCGGAACCCGTTTTTGGTTATTATGACCAGTTTCGTGACTTTGCCAGCGAGTTTCGCAAACGCCTAGCCTTCTTGATCCGCTGCACGGAGAAAGGAAGGCCCGATGAAGCCCAATGTAATTCATTTTGGAGGGCTTGTCAAGGGTATTATGCAGGTTTTACTAAAGGATTACACATATTTTTCCAGCACATTGTTTACGGCGCCGGGGCCCTTGAGCATTTCGGAAAAGTATTTTTTTACCAGCTTGTCCATTCCATTTGCAGTCAGGTCCACGCCGAATATCTTTTCGTTGGCAAGCAGTCCGTCCAGCACGGATAAATCCGGCTGTGCCTGCCCCAGGGAAAAACCTGACACGTAAGGAGTGACGCTCTCCAAAAGCGGGTCGGGGCTTGGAGTAAAGGGTGCACCCTGGTCATCCACGCCCATGAGATACCTGAGCCATCCGGCAAACACCAGAGGAATATACTTTAAATCCGCTGTATCCAGGGAGGGATTTTTTTCGTAGGCTTTTATGGTCTCGCCAAAACGGATAGCCAGCTTCTGAGAGGTGTCTGTGGCTATGCGCTGCGGAGTATCAGGGAGAAAGGGATTGGGTATGCGCACATTCACCACCTCATCGATAAAGGCCTTTGGCTCGATGATGCCCGGGTCTACCACCACGGGAAGCCCCTCCTTGTAGCCGATTTGCTCCACCAGTCTCCTCAACAGGGGATTTTTCATCTCCTGGGAAATCAGGGTATAGCCCAAAAGACACCCAAAGATGGCAAGGGTGGTGTGAAGGGGATTTAAGCAGGTGCAGACCTTCATTTTTTCCACCTTGTCAACAGTTTCCCTGTCCGTAAAAATGATTCCCCCCTTTTCAAGAGGCGGCCTGCCGTTTGGAAAGCTGTCCTCGATCACCAGATATTCGCACTCCTCCGCGTTTACAAAGGGGGCAATGTAGGTGTTTTTGGAGGTGACCACAGGATCAAGCTCTTCCAGTCCGTCTTCCTTAAGAAGCGCCTCCACCCTGGCGTCCGGCCTTGGGGTGATTTTGTCGATCATGGTCCAGGGGAAGGACACAGACAAGGGATTCCGCACATAGGCGCTAAAGCCTGCCTCTGCAAGCCCTGCGTCACACCAGGCGTCCGCATAGGCTGTCACGGCGGCATAGAGCTTGTCCCCGTTGTGGGAGCAGTTGTCCATGCTTACCAGGGCAATGGGGAGCTTTCCGTTCAAATATCTGGCATAGAGCAGCGAGACAACCTTTCCCAGGTAGCTGTCAGGCGCCTGGGGTCCGGAGGCGAAATCCTCTGAGACGGCGCTTAGAAGCTGGCCTTTTGCGTCTGTGAGCGAGTAGCCCTTTTCTGTGATGGTAAAGCTGGCCATCTGCAGGGAGGGAGAGGAAAAAATCCGTTTCAGCGCTGAAAATTCAGCCTGATTTTTACTGTCTAACACATAGGAGCGCATTATGCTTCCCACCACTGTTTTTTCCACTGTGTTGTCTGCCTTCAGCGTGGCAAGAATGCTCAGATTATCGTGGGGGCGGGAGCTTTTTTCAATGATTTCATAATCGTAGCCCTCTGCGGCAATGAGACCTGTGTCCATGACGCCTTCATTTAAAAGAGTCTGCAGCACATTGGCCTGAAAGGCTTTAAAAATGTTGCCGGCTCCGAAGTGAATCCAGACAGGCCGCTTTTCAGTATTTTCCGCCACCTGACTGTAATCAAAGGCAGGAAGTCTGTAGCCTGCTGCCAGAAAGGCATCCCGATCCTTTTTTATTCCTTCAAGCGTAAGTTTCATATGACATCCTCACTTTCTGATAAAGCTTATTATATCTCTCTCAGGCCTTTTTATGCTGCTTTTCGATGGCCTCCCAGAGGCCGTTTAAATAGGCTGCACCCAGGGCTCTGTCGTACAGGCCGTAGCCGGGCATTGCCTGCTCGTCCCAGATCATCCGGCCGTGATCGGGACGAATGGGCCCGTCAAAGCCAATGTCATAGAGAGCCAGCATGATCTCATACATGTCGAAGGAGCCGTCCCTTGACAGATGAGCAGATTCTTCAAAGTCCGTAGGGGAGTTAAATTTTAAATTCCGCACATGGGCAAAGTGCAGCCTGCCCTTTAAGGAGCGGATCATGTCGGGCAGATCATTTTCCAGGTTGGTGCCGTAGGAGCCGGAGCAGAAGGTGACGCCGTTATGAGGATTGTCTACCATCCGCATCATGCGCAGAATATTTTCCTTGTTGATGATGATTCTGGGAAGTCCGAATACGCTCCAGGCAGGATCGTCCGGATGAATAGCCATGTTGATATCATATTTGTCGCATACGGGCATGATCTTTTCCAGGAAATATTTCAGATTGGCAAAGAGCTTCTCGCTGTCCACATCCTGATAGAGAGCAAATAATTCCTTTATGTGTGCCATGCGCTCAGGCTCCCAGCCGGGCAGAACGGTTCCGCCGGCGTCCTTATTTATGGAGTTAAACATTTCTTCTGGCTTTAACGCGTCTACGGCCTCCTGGGTATAAGCTAATACTGTGGAGCCGTCGGGGCGGACTCTTGCTAACTCCGTTCTGGTCCAGTCAAATACAGGCATGAAGTTGTAGCACACCAGATGGATGTCCGCCTGTCCCAGGCGCTCCAGGGTGGTGATGTAGTTTTCAATATATTTGTCTCTGTCAGGGGTGCCGGCCTTGATGGCGTCGTGAACGTTGACGCTTTCGATGCCCGCAAGGGTAAGTCCCGCGTCCTCAATCTCCTTCTTTAAGGCGAGAATGTCCTCGGTTTCCCAGACCTCTCCGGGGGCCGTGCCGTAGAGGGTGGAAATCACTCCTGTAACCCCGGGAATCTGCCGGATTTGTTTTAGGGTAACCGTGTCGTACTTGCTGCCGTACCAGCGAAATGTCATCTGCATTGTACAATCCTCCTTTTTGCTTTGTTTTGTGTTGCAGGAAACGTATTTCTTAATAGTAAGTATAACAAAGTAAAAATGCCTGAAAAGAATATATATTGCTTGAAATAGTGCAAAAATTGCTATATAGTAAAAACAGGAAATGCGGGAATGAAAAGAAGGAGAGAAAAGCCGTGGAATATGACATTCATCAGGGAGAAAAGCTGGAAAGCCGCATCAGGCGGCTGGAGGCGTCCGACGAGCGCCAGTATATGATCAATGAGAATTATGAGGTCTACGAAAAGCAGGGAGCGCCTCTTGGGGCCATTGCCTTTCACTATCACAATTTTTATGAGATTTTATATGTACTGGAGGGAGAATACTCCGCTATGGTGGAAAATCAGACCTATCATCTGCACAAGGGAGATTTCCTTTTGATCGACCAGAATGTGATGCACAAATATCATTATATGGAAAAAAAGCATGACAGCTCTAAACGGATTATTTTGTGGATTACAAGACAGATGCTGGAAAAGCTTGGAGAGGGGGACATGGAGCTTGCCGCCTGCTTTGAGAGGAGGGATTCCTGCGCTTATCATTTTCCGGCATATTACGAAGAGCTGCTTAGGGGCTATCTGCTGAAGCTGTCTATGACACAGATACCGGAATCCCGCCTGCCGGGGGAAAAAGCGCTGCTGGACAGGGGCTGCCTGATTTTGTTTTTTACCTATTTGAATTTATTGTGCAGGAAAAGAGAGTATTTGTTCAAACAGGAAAATCTGGTACAGCATCCCCTGGCAAAACAGGTGGGCAGCTATGTAGAAGAACATATCGGAGGGAAAATCACGGTAGAGGAGCTGGCGGAGCAGGTGCACATGAGCAAATATCATTTTCTGCGCAAATTTAAGGAGCTGACGGGAGTGACCGTCCATGCCTTTGTCACGGATAAACGACTGATCAAGGCCTGCAGGGCGCTCTCGGAAGGAATGAATATCTCCCAGGCTTATCAGGCGGCCGGCTTTTCCGATTATTCCTCCTTCTTACGCAATTTTAAAAACGCCTACGGGATTTCCCCCGGAAAATACAAGGATTTTTATCCGGACAGTTAAGAGGGATTTGGCTTTTCCTGGCTGGATGAAGCTTCCTCGATGAAGCTTGCAATGGCCTCCCGGTTGTCAAGCTGCAGCTTTTCCAAAATATGGGTCACATGTTTTTTAACGGTGAATTCCGAGATGCACAGCTCCTCAGCCAGCTCTTTGTTGGTGCCTCCCTGGCTGATCAGGCGGGCAACCTCGGCTTCCCTGTCGGTGAGGCCCTTGGAACGAAGCAGGAAATAGATTTTCTGGTCCTCTGGTCCGCGGTCTGGTTGCTCTTTTTCATCACTGACCGTTTCCAGAGCGGTAAGGGATTGACGCAGCCGTATCTGGAGAGGGCTTAAGAGAAGGGCGAAAATGAAAGCGTACAAAAGGCTTAAGCATCCCAGGGCAAGGACGGGGCCGATGTTTTCAGGAGCTTCCATGCTGTACAGCATGGAAATGACGCCCATCAAAAACAGTATGCCGCCGGACAACAGTGTGGTCTGGACGCCGTGGCGCATGGCGTCCAGGCTTTTTTGCAGCTCGGATTTTGAGTGAGGCTTGCGAAAACCGAAGCCAATCCCAAGACCCTTTAGAAAATCACCTGCAGTTTCTGTTCCCAGAAGGGATATAAGGAGCAGCATGAGCATAAAAAGAGGCGCCGGACCTTCGATATAGCGCGGCAGAGTACCGGAAGGGTTTACGTTTGGAAGGTCTGTGTACAGCGCGGCAAAGAACAGGAGGATAAGATATCCCGCAATGGTTAAAAGCTTCATAAAGAGTCCCTCTCTTTCCAAGATTTTATTTTTTATTCTGATTTCATTTTAGCATGGGACTGCCCCACATTCCATGCCACCGAAGTGCAGGAGGGTAGTATTTTTGTACTACCGGGAAAGGGAGTATGAACAGCCCACTTTAGTTTAAATGGAAAGATGCCGAAAAATAAGTAAGAAATGGACTTCCAATTTATATCTCAAGGAGGATGGAACATGAAAATTAATGCGGCAGGCACAGTGAATGCAAATCTGCAGACAACGTATGGAATCGGGCGGGGAGCGGATTCTTACAGCAAAAATATCAAGAATCAGATCGCAGACGCACAGAAGGCCTTACAGGAGCTTTCTTCCAACGAAAATCTGACGATGGAAGAAAAAAGGCAGAAAAGGCAGGAAATTCAGCAAGAGATTGCAGACCTGAACCAGCAGCTGAGGCAGCACCAGATAGAACAAAGGAAAAAACAGCAGACGAAGGACTCCTCTGCAGAAGATCTGCTTGGCGGGGGAAGTCAGACACAGAAAAAATCTGCGGATGCCCAGGGAATATCCGACGCAAGTATGCAGGCAATTATTTCTGCAGATGCTGCTATGGGACAGGTGCAGATGCAGTCACGGGTGAGAAGCAGCCTTGAAGGCAGAGCGGGAGTATTAAAGGCTGAAATTAAACGGGATGCAGGCGCAGGCGGGAACACAGAGGCCAAGGAGGCGGAGCTTGCAGAGATAGAGGAGAAAGCAGGCAATGTTACAACGTCCCAGATGAGCGCACTGTCTGAGATCAGCAAGAATCTGGAAGAAGCTGCCAAAGAGGATGGGAAGGC
>NZ_CEWDFQ010000049.1:0-12980 GCF_982438285.1 Acetatifactor sp.
GGGATTATTAGCTCGTAAAGTGTTGCAGAATATCTCGTTAAACTCAATGGATAAGATGTTCTTAAACCCCGCATAACTAAAACCTACATCAAACCCACCCGCACCGGAAAAGAAACTGACAGCGGGAATATTGTCAGAACACTTTTCGATTGAGTCAAGTGTTTCAATCGGAGAAAGACATTCTTGAGGAAGTTCGCAATACTCCTCGTACCTTAACGCATCATACGAGATACCCTTATTCTCTAATAATTCTGGTAAATTTCCTTTCGTTTTTATTGCTTCCTGCAAAATTGCGTTTTGCTCAGAAAGCTCCATTTTGTTGATAAGTTCTTTCATCATGCAATCTCCTTGGTTGCTTGTACAAAAACATCATGTGCTTCTTGCTTGGATTTGAAATCAGCTTGCTCATTTGCTCTCAGCCACTTGCGATAATACATATGCACTGCTCGATGACAAGAGGGACACAATCCTACAATATCTGCCAACGATGTGCCTCTGGATGAAATCGCAACAGCAGAAGATAGTGGTAACAAGTGATGAATATCAAGCATATAGTCTGTCCACGGATATCGTTTGCTCATATCTGCGCCACAAGCACAGCAAACAGGATGAGGATTAACTTGCTTATAGTATTTTCTCAACAAACCGCTACGCTCAACACGAAAATGTTCCACGCGTTTACGATTGCCCTCGATAAATTCTATATCAGCCGGTTCAGCTGTAAACACCTCAAAAGTAGGAACGATAATCTTGTCGCCAAGAGAGGTCATTTCCAAAAATTCTTCCATTCTGTCTGCTTTTGCAAGTCTGTTTTCAGGTCTCAAAAAGTTGTTGAGCATTTCATCCTTTGCGCCATCACTAATTTCATCAAGATACAAAAATCCGTCATACACTTTTAGAACGCTTAATTGGCTAATGAAGATAACCATCTCACGGAGTTGACGCCGCTCAGTATCAGTATATTTGTATGTCACAGGGGTAAGCGATTTAAAATACGCAATGTCCTCAAACCCTGTGCAATTATTTCCCACGATATAATTGAAAATATCATCTAACGATAATTTGGCTTCAACGCCTAATTCTCTTTGAGCAATTAAAAACTTCAGAATAGCGCAAAAAGGATACACGCGCTGTTCGGTAGCATTATAGTTATCAAATGCGGGAAACGGAAAACGAAACTTGCCAACATAATTGAAGAAATAGTCATCCGCACTTTTAATTTTCCCGTTTGTATTGGCTAAATCACGGCAGATATCAGTTACTATAAGTTGATTATTCATAAATTTTGCTAAAAATGAGCATTGAAAAACTCTAGAATAATTACGTTTAATCGTGTAATAATCTGGTAAAAATGGCATTCCAGTTTCAGTTACAAGTGTTTGACGAAACAAATCCTCACATTTTGAGATATCTGTGTTATCGAATTTAACCAAAGTTTTTGCAATGTCTCTAAGTACGTCAAATTGAAAATACAAAAGTCGTCCTTGATCCCAACGCCACATAGACTTACCTCCGTTTTATCGCTCTTCGCGAGAAAAACTCATTATGTCACCAATATCGCACTTTAGTGCGGTACAAATCCTATCCATACACTCCATGGAAACGTATTCATCTTTTCCGAGCTTTGCCACAGTTGTTGTGCTTATCCCAGCAAGCTCTCGTAAATCTGTGCGTTTGAGTTTTCTATCGATTAAGACTTTCCATAATTTGTTATAATTAGCAGCCATATATTTGCCTCCTATGCGTTTTAAGACATTATACCACAAAATCCCCCGAAAAATCAAGCGCGTGCAAACAAAATATTTGAAAATACAAACATTTTCATCTTGTGGTGCCACACATACCAATACGCATTTTTACGGTATATTGCATGGATGTATGTAGTCTGATATGTCCCATTTGTCCAAGGCGGCATAGGGCAAAACACAAGCGGATTTCGACCCTTAAACCTACAAAAACAGACGACACTCAACCGAAGTTGAATGTCGCCTGTTTGTTGTCCAATCCTGTGTGACAGATGCCGATTTCGCAATTTCTTCAAATTACTGTCTTATCGGCACACGGGCAATGGGCATATTTTTTTCATTTCTATCTATATTACAAAATTCCTCAGATAGGTCTGGGACAGCGCAAGGCTCTTCTTGATTTTTTCCAGGCTTCCCTCAAAGGCTCTGTCCTCAATCTCAATACAGCTATAACCGTCGTATCCGATGTCCGTCAGGGCGGAAACGTATTTCCCCCAGTCCACATCCCCAAGCCCCGGTATTTTCGGCGCCATGTATTCCAGCGGATAGGCCATGACTCCCACCCGCTCCAGCTTATCCGGATAAAGCTTGATATCCTTGTAGTGCACATGGAAAATTTTCTCCCGGAATTCATAAATAGGCCGGATATAGTCCATCCGCTGCCAGATAAAATGGGAAGGGTCAAAGTTGAGCCCAAGGTTTTCATAGGGAAGCAGTTCAAATACCCTTTCCCACACAGCCGGCGTGGTCATCAGGTTCTGCCCGCCGGGCCACTGATTCTTGTCAAACAGCATCGGGCAGTTTTCGATTGCGATTCTAACGCCTGCCTGCTGCGCATACTCCAAAATAGAGGGCCAGACCTCCATCATCCGCTCCAGATTCTCCTCCAGGGGCTTTGTCTGGTCTCTTCCGATAAAGGTTGTAACCGTCCCCACCCCAAGCGCCCCGGCCGCATCGATCACCTTTAAAAGATGCCTGCGGTTTTTTTCATCCTTCTCCTGGTTTCCGCTGAGAAGGTTCGGGTAAAAGGCCAGCGCAGAAAGTTCCACCTCCGCTTTGCTTAAGTACGCTCTGATATAAGCGGCCTTCTCCTCTGTCAGGGCCTCCACATCAATATGGCTCACCCCCGCATATCTGCGTTCCGCCTTCTCCCTGGGCCAGCATGCCATTTCCACACACGCAAAGCCCTGGGCGGACGCATAATCGATTACCTCTTCAAAGCTTTGTTCCGCCAAAATAGCAGTGACAAACCCAAGCTTCATAATCCGCCTCCTTTTCTCAAACCACTTCCATGGTCTTTCCCTGCTCGCTGGAGCGTATGGAGGCAAAAACCGCCTTCATAGCCCAAAGCACACTGTTTCCATCAATGACAGGGGTTGTATCAGTCTCAATGGCCTCCAAAAAGGCGTCGATTACACCGGATGACGTCTGGCGGTCATTGGTCTGTATTTTTTCAATGTCATAGCAAATGCGTTCCCCGTCTGGCTTTACCACCACGATGGCATATGCGGGATCCTCATAAATCTTCATGATTCCTTCCGTACCATAGAGAACCGTGTGGTTTTCCTCTTCCCCGTAACAGGTCCAGGACGCCCGCATGGTTCCCATCACTCCGTCAGACATCTTGTAAATACAGAAGGCATTGTCATCCACGTCGATCAGGCTTCCATCCTCATAGCGCTTGTCCAGGGTGGCCAGCCTTGCGGTGGTCTCTGCCACCCGGCTTCCCAAAAGATACTGAATCAGATCCGTCTTGTGCACGCCCAAATCCGCCATAACCCCCATAGCGGCGCTTTTTTTGTCAAAAAACCAACTGTTCTTTCCAGGGTCGATGCTCCATTTCTCAGGCCCCCCATGAGCAAAGGCCGTCCGAAAGGAAATCACCTTTCCGACCATTCCCTGTGCCAGCAGTTCCTTTGCCCTCACATGGGCCTTTGCCAGACGCTGATTCTGCCCGATCATCAGCTTTTTTGCGCTTTTTTGTGCCCAGGCCGTCATTTCCTCACATTCCTCCAGGGTTGTGGCCATGGGCTTCTCGCACAGCACATGTCTGCCCGCCTTAAGGGCCTGAATGGAAATAGCGGCATGGGTATGATTGGCGGTACATACGCTCACAGCCTCCACACCGTCATCCGAAAGAAGCTCTTCCACAGAGGCATAAGCCTTTCCTCCATACCTTTGGGCCAGCTGTTTTGCCCGTTCTTTGTTCAAATCGTAAAACCCTTTAATTTCCGCCTTGGGATTCGCCGCATATTCAGGTATATGTCTGGTCTGTGCGATTTTCCCGCAGCCAATCACTGCTACTCCTGTCATTTGTCTCCTCCTGTAGTTTTCTTTTTACAGTTTATTGTTATCTTCTGGTGTCCCATCTGCCGCAGAAAACATTTTCATGATATTTTCCGTGGAAGGGAGATTTTCCCATAAGCTTCTCCACAGCCGCTTCCATAGCCTCCTGAGAGTCTAAATAAGCGTTCACATAGGTTTTTGCCATGGGCACGTCCACCAGATGATTGGTCAGATTTAAGGACAGAAAAATCGTGGGAACCTCTGACACATACCATGGCTGATAAGCCGGAAGCTTCCACCTGACTCTGAGACTGTTGGACTGGGCAAAGCCGATAACGTCAAGCACCACAAGACATGCGTCATATTTGGCCCGAAATTCTTCTGTTTTTCCTTTTTTGTCCATTTCCTGTGCATCCACCGCAAAGCCCTTCTCTTCTAACAGCCGCACCAGGCGCTTTTTTACCTCATGGGTTTTATCCGGCATCAGCTGGCCCGCCACTACCTGGCCCTCTCCGCTTATAAAAATAAGCTTAAGTCTTTTATATCTTTCCACAGTCATGGGAAGATAGTTCCCCACATCCTTCACCAAAGTGACAAAGCGGTCCGCCGCCCTTTTGGCCGTCTCCTTGTGTTCCTTGCAGCCGATAACAGCAAGGTCCTCCTTCCTGCCCACCCCTCTGTTCAGGGGCAGCTTCAGCTTCGCCTTCATCCCCAGAATCCGGTACAGCGCATCCTGCAGCCGTTCCTTGGTTATCACGCCGTTTCTGCAGCCCTCCAGCATATATCCGAAATCTTCCTCTATATCATTAAAAAAGAGGAACATATCGCAGCCTGCGGCGATGGCGGCAGGCACCTGCTCCCTTCTGGGCACACAGGAGCCGAACATACCGATCATATGAGAGGCGTCCGTGATGACAAGGCCGTTAAAGCCAAGCTTTTCCCGAAGGAGCCCTGTGATCAGCTCATGGGATAAGGTAGCCGGTCTGACGTCCTGATCCCTCATACCCGGGCAGAGCCGTTTGGAGTAAGCAGGCAGCGCAATATGTCCGGCCATAATGCTGAGCACCCCATCTTCTATGGCCGCCTTATACACCCTTCCATAGGAGGCGTCCCATTCCTCGCAGGACATATTGTTGACGCCCATCAAAAGATGCTGGTCGTTTTCCTCAGTGCCGTCTCCAGGAAAATGTTTTACGCAGGTGGCAATTCCCTGGCTCTCAGCTCCTTTCCGAAAGGAGCGCATATAGCGGATTACATCGTCGGGATTATCATTGAAGGCTCTCAGCTGCACCACCGTGTTTCTCCAATTATAGGTCAAATCGGCCACCGGCGCAAAATTCCAGTTGCATCCCACCGCTTTTGCCTCCGCCGCCCCTATTTTCCCCATTTGGTATGCCATCTCCTCCAGGCCACCCGCCGCAATGGCCGCTCCGTTTGCCACCGCAGTGCCCCCGTCCACACAGCCGTTCCCCCCCGCCTCGCAGTTGGCCGCAATAAGCAGCGGCAGCTTACTG
Source organism: Acetatifactor sp. (assembly GCF_982438285.1). Taxonomy (NCBI): domain Bacteria; kingdom Bacillati; phylum Bacillota; class Clostridia; order Lachnospirales; family Lachnospiraceae; genus Acetatifactor; species Acetatifactor sp. The sequence continues at coordinate 5,546 of NZ_CEWDFQ010000049.1, forward strand.
TTTTCCTGTAAGATCCTGTTTTGCTCATATATGGTCAGGGGATCTGCATTCTGATATCGGATTCCGCCCACATGATATTTTTCCACCAGGCGGATCAGACCTTCTTCGCTTCTGTCTCCTACCATATGGACAAAAAGCTGGCCTGCCTTTTCCTCTTCCGTCATCTTGTCCACAGTTTCCGTAACCCAGCGGATATCCTCCTCTGATAAATAAAAGGGCTTTTTTCTCAAATCAACCATTGTAATTCTCCTTGCTCTTGTCTGTGGCGGAAACCTCACTGCATCTGCTCATAAAAGCTTGAGAGGAGCTGTTTTTGGTATTGTCCCTGATAGGCGCCTTGCAGCATTTTCGACAATGCCCTGGGAAAATCCCTCCAGGATGCTTCCTCCGCCCCTGGCAATATGGGGTAAAACAAAATATGATTGTCCTGAGCCGCCCGGGCGTCCCCCGGGGCGTCGCCTATCATCAGCACATGGCTTACTTCATATCCGTGATTTTGAAGCAGCGCCGCAAGGATGTCCTTTTTACTTCCCACACTCTGGGTCAGCACCCAATCCACATACTTTAAAATCCCCTGCTCCTCCCACTCTTTTTCCACAGCCTCTTTATTGGCAGAGGACACTACCGCAACGTCGGCATGCAGCCGGGCTCTTTCCAGCGCTTCCTTCACTCCGGGAAACGCTCTCTTTTCTTCCGGCGCCATTGCCGCTATCTTTTCATTGACCCTCCTGCTCCAGGACAGAGCCTTTGCAAAACAAACTCCCTTGGATTCCTGCATATGGCTCAAAAGGGCTTCCTCGGAAAGCCTTTGGGATTTCCCGGCCCATTCCAGATACGGGGCAAGCCCTTCAATAGGAGTATACCTTTCGTTCACAATGCACAGCATCTTTGCCAGACCTGCAAACCTGTTGATTCCTCTGTCCATGGAATAAAGGTTCATCTTCTCCCACTGCTTAAGAATCTCCTCTCTCCAGGGCCAAAGCTCCCATTCCTCCACAAGGGCCGGGCCAAAACAGAGCTTGTGCTTGCTGTTCATGGTGTCCATGGCGCATCCGTCCGAATCCACGCATATCAGATATCCTTTTCCCATCTATGCACCTTCCTTTTGAAATCCCATAGCCTTCACCACTCGCTTTTGTGCAGGATAGATCACAGGCTCCATCCGCCCGGAAGCCGCAGATTTGTCTGCAGACTCCAAAAGCGCCGCAATCTCCATATTCCTCTCCAGGCCAAGAGCCTTCTGCACCGGTTCCCCCGTATCCAGAAAATGGAGAACCTCCTCTTCTATGACGCTCCTTCCCGGTATCATATAGGAAGCGTCCGGCCGATAGGAAGCTGCAGGGGTGCCGGAAAACTTATTCCGGTACAGGTCCACCCTGAAACCATTGGCATAGTCCACCACAATGGCTCCCTTTGTCCCCCACACTACAGGGCCCGTAGGCGTACCGCTGGCATACAGGGACCAGGAGCCCTCAATCCAGCCCACAGCATCCCCAAAGTCCAGCACAATTCCAGCATAATCCTCTGCGTTGCTGTAGGGATGCAGAAAATTTTTGGTAATGGCAAATACCTCCTTAGGTCTTTTTTCCATATATTCCAGCAGCAGGCTGCATCCATAGCAGCAATAGTCCACCAGACTTCCGCCGCCCTTCTCCTTCTGATACCACCATTCCTTTGCCTGGTCCTCCTCCTTCATTTCTGGTCCATGGCAAAAGGGGCCCAGGGAATCCGGGTTGTGGAAGGAAATCCGCAGCGGTTCGCCCACAGCCCCCTGCTCCAGAAGCCTCTTTCCCAGACGAACGCTGGGCTTCCAGGCAACCGGCCAGTTTGTGATAATCTCTCCGCCTCCCCTGATGCTGGCTCTTTTCATCTCCTCTGCCTGAGACAGGGTATAGGCCAGCGGCTTGTCCACCAGCACATGAATTCCCAGCTCCACAGTATCACATACTACCTTGGTATGTAAATAATTCTCGCATCCCAGAAGAATCAAATCCGGCTTTTGCATAAGCAGCTCATGATAATCGCCATACAGCCTGGGTACCGCTCCAAGCTGCCTGCATCTTTCCAGATTATCCCCCCTGGTGAGAGGGAGGGCTCTGCCGCTTTCCAAAAGAGGCGCTGCTGGTGCGGCGCCGATCCATTGGATGCGCTCCTTTTTTCTCAAAAAATATTGTACATGCTCCACAATGTGCATATGCGCGAAGCCTATAATCCCCACCCTGTATCGGTCTTTCATTTCACCAAACCTTTCTTGCATTTTTTCTATCCCTTGATGCCGCTGGAGGCAATTCCCTCAGTGAAAAACCTCTGCAGCCCCACAAACATAATAAATACAGGGATCAGTGAGATAATGGACGCCGCCATAATCAGATTATACTCCGAAGAATACTGTGAAATAAACATTCGAAGGCCTAACTGCAGCGTCTTTTTCTCATTGCTTCTCAGGTAAATTAACGGTCCCATAAAATCATTCCACACTGTGACAAAGGATGAAATAATCAGTGTGGCGATGCCTCCCTTGGAAAGAGGAATCATGATCTTAGCATAGATTTTGTATTCTGACATTCCATCAATTCTGGCCGCCTCGCAAAGCTCATCCGGAACCCCCATATAAAACTGACGCATCAAAAACACGCCTATGGCCGTAAAGCTCTGCATCAATATCATTCCCAAATGGGAATCCGTAAGACCCATCCGTCCCACCATAATATACTGCCGCACCATATACACCTGCCAGGGTACCGCAATGGTACAGATATAGAGCACAAACAGAGTATCCCTGCCCTTAAAGTTCAGCTTTGCAAAGGCGTAGGCTGCAAAGCTTGAGGTCAACACCTGTATCCCCGTAATGATTACCGTCAGCTTCACCGAGTTTTTAAAAAATGTCAGAAGGGGTATGGTCTCCCATATGGTGATATAATTGGACCACTGCAGCTCTTCCGGTATCCACTTTACAGGATATGTGAATACATCCTGATTCAATTTCAGGGAGGCGGACACCATCCACAAAAAGGGAATCAGCATCACTGCCGTCAGAGCTAAAATCACCAGGTAAAGGGCCACACGTCCGATCACATATCTGTAATCCTTTCTCTTTACTCCTATCGAATTCATATCCTATCTCCTACATATTCTTAGCCCATTTCTTTTCCCCATGAAACTGCAGCAGTGTAATACCCAAAACCAGAACAAACAGCACCATGGAAATTGCACTGGCATACCCGAATTCAAACCGCACAAAGGCAGTGTTGTAAATATCATATACCAGTACATTTGTGGCTCGTCCCGGGCCTCCTCCCGTCATAATGTATATAGTGTCAAACACCTTAAAGGATGAGATAATTAACATCATGGAGACAAAAAAGGTGGTAGGCATCAGCATGGGCAGCGTAATGGAGAAAAAGGTTTTGAAAAATCCCGCCCCATCCATGGTTGCCGCCTCGTATATTTCCCTGTTGATGCCTTGCAGCGCCGCCAGATACACAATCATGTAATAGCCTGCTCCCTTCCACACGGTCAGACCGATCACCGCAGGCAGCGCCCAGTCCACTGAGGCCGACCACCTCGGGGGATTTTCCACCCCCAAAGCGGACAAAAGACTGTTTACCGGCCCCATATCCGGAGAGAAAAGCATGTTCCACACCACGCAGATAGCCACCAGCGAGGCAACATACGGGAAAAAGAATACCGAGCGGAAAAATACCTGTCCTTTAATCTTTTGGTTGATCAAAAGCGCCATTATCAATGACAAAACAATGGTGGAGGGAACCGTCCCCACCGTAAACCAAATGGTGTTTTTCAGGGAGATGGCAAAGGTATCGTCCGTCAAAAGCCCCATAAAATTCTCAAGCCCTACAAATTTAATGGGGTGGGCTGAGTCCCATTCGCAAAAGCTCAGCACAAAGGAAAATACAACGGGAACCAGCGTAAAGACCACAAACCCTATGAAATTTGGCAGAACAAAGGAATATCCAATCAGGTTTCTGCGCAGCGCTTTCTTATTTTTAATATGAAGTCCTTTTTTTGCGACTATTTTATCCATAGCTTTTTCCCTCAGACATTTCCTTTCAGTTGCCAAGAACCTGGTCGATCCGGCTCTGCATCTCCGCAAGCCCTTCTTCGATGGAAATTTCTCCACTCATGATCAGGCTGTGTTCCTCCGTATTGATCTGCTCAAGCTCATTTGCATTGGGGTGCATGGGCTGTTCCAGATAGAGATTCTCTGCGTTCAAATAGTCGGCAAAGTTTTCCGGAATACCTTCCAGACTGCTGATCACATTCTGCACGTTCTCGTCAATATAACCAGGTATAATGCCGGACTGTGCAATGACTGCCGCTCCCTCTGCCCCCGTCACAAACTCGATAAATCTCCATGCCTCATCGGGATGCTCGGAGGCCGCGTTGATGGATACAGGTGCAACACCGATTACACCTGTCTGGTTGCCGGTTCCTTCCATATCCGGCAGGCTGCAGATGCCCCATTCAAAATCGATATTTCCCGCCTCCTCCTGCTCCAACAGATTATTTACAAACCAGGTCCCCATGCTGACCATTGCACACTGCTCATTGTAAAACACACCCGAATAATGAATATTTCCAGCATTCAAAGTGCCATAGTCCATAATGCTTTGATCCTCATTCTGCATAGCCAGGAAAATTTCATAATATTCCTGGAGATTGCTTACAGGCTGCTCCACAATATGGAAATCATCCGTCTTTCTGGCAAAATTCTGCAGACTTCTGGGCCAGGTATGAAGATGTGCTCCATAAACCTTTTCCGAACCCTCTCCGGAGGTCATGGCAGCTGCCAGCTCCCTGTACTCCGCAAGTGTCATTCCGTCATGAGGGTACTCTACACCCGCCGCATCAAATAAATCCTTATTATAAAAAAGAATGGTGCAGTCCTTTCTAAAGGGCATTGCATAGACACTGTCATTCATGGACAGCTCACCCAGCATTCCACCGTAATAGCTTTCATCAATCTGGGAAGCCTCAATATAGCTGTCCAGGGGCAGCACCTGCTCCTTGGAAATCAGCCCTGCCAGGGACTGTACCTCCTTGGTGAACACCACGTCCACATCATCTCCGCCCGACAGCATAATCTGGATCACGTCGTTGTATTCATCTGCACTGATTTCAATTACATTGACGGTAATGTCCGGATTGGCCTCCTCAAAGGCTGCTATTACATTTTTATAATAATCCGTGATGCTGTAATCCCATAAAGCCACGCTGATCTCTATCTGCTCTCCCGAAGCCTCCCCTTCCTGTCCGGCCGTCGTCTCTCCCGAAGTCTCCTGTAACGTCCCAGATGCGCCGCTGCTTTGGGATGCGTCCTGTGCATCATCGCTGCTGCCGCAGGCAGACAGTCCGAAAACCATGCAGGCAGACAATATGGCCGCCATTAATTTCTTCCATACATTCTTCTTCATAAGAACCTCCTTCTGAAATACTCTGATGTTTATACGTTTCAGAAATATGAAATATTTCTTTCACTTGTAATATATCACTTTGTCTTAATTTAGGCAATATTTATTTTCTATTATTAGCAAATTTGTACTATTTTTACAATTTTCTACTCTTCATTTGCATATTTTTTCTGAAATAAAATTTAAAATTTTCATATTTGTTTCATTTAATTTTCAATTCCATGAAAACTTATTTGATTTTTCATCCAGGTGTATGGTATACTGATTTATAAAGTTTATGCTGATAATGGCATGTGCAAAAGAGGCTATGATTTGAAAGAGGAAATGGTATGATAGATAAGAAAACAACTGTTGCTCAAATTGCAGAATGTGCAGGCGTTTCTCCGGCTACCGTCTCAAGAGTCCTAAACCACAGGGAGCAGGTGAAAGCAGACACCATAGCCAAGGTGGAAAGCGCCATGGCCGCCCTGGGCTTTGTCTCCAAGCCCCAGCCCCCTTCTTCCCAATCCAGGCAGAAGGTGATTCTGGTCAACGTGGTAAATCTGAAAAACCCCTTTTACGGCGAAGTGCTCCAGGGAATTTTGGCTTCCGCCAAGGCCCACAATTTCTATCCCCTTATCTACCAGGAACGGCTGGACGATGAATCCATAAAAAATTTCTGCGGTTTGGTTAAAACTGCAAAGGCCTCCGGTGTGCTTTTCCTAAACCAGACGCCCAGCGAATTTTTAAATCTGGTACGCCTGCAGGCTCCCGTGGTGCAATGCTGCGACTATGCCCCGGACTGCGATATCCCCTATGTGGGCATCAACGATTTTTCCGCAGCTAGGAATGCCGTGGGCTACCTCTTAGCCTCCGGGCGTAAAAAAATAGCCTTTCTGAACGGGCCCAGGCATCTTGTGTACTCCAGGGAACGTCAGAAGGGCTATGAAAAGGCGCTGGAGGAGGAAGGTGTTTCCCTGCCCTCAGGCTGGCATGTGAACCTTCCCAAGGTAGATTATGAGATGGGATATTCTGCGGCCTGCCAGCTTTTAAACAACGAAAACCGCCCCAATGCCTTTTTTACTTCCTCGGATATTCTGGCCAGTGCGGTGATCCGGGCCGCCAGACGCTTTCACTTAAGCGTCCCCCAGGACATTATGGTGATCGGCTTCGACAACAGGGATATCTCCCAGATGATGATCCCCTCCATAACCACCGTAAGCCAGCCCAAATTCCAATTAGGCTACAGCGCCTGCGAAATGCTGATAAAACGAGTGGAGCATCCCCAGCAGTGGGCAAACGACAGCATCCTTCTGGATACCGAATTGATCGTAAGAGAATCCACCACTGCAGAGAACCCTTAAGTTCAGCCGGGAATTCGTTCCCGGCCGTTTTTGCAAATAAAAAAAGTCCCAAAACCTGCATTCTGGCAAGTCTTAGAACCTTTAGTGCGCCGCCAGGGGCTCGAACCCTGGACACCCTGATTAAGAGTTATCAGCATTTGTCTGTTTTCGTCATAAAAACAGTCTTGCTATGTGTCTTTTTCTTTGCTATATTGTTCCTATGGTGTTGCCATACACGGTAGGCGGTTAGCCCTCTTTTTCGGAGGGTGCAAGCCCTCCAGACGCAAGAAAGGAGGGTGATAGTTATGATTACATATTCGGATTTATTCGATTTTGTGATAATGCTCGTAGCTATTGTTACTCTTGTTTACAAGATAACGAAAAAATAACCGCCCCTCTGGCCAAGGTCTGCGGTTATTTTTTTATAACTCTTACTTAGGCTGACCGTCTATCGGCAGCACCTTCTTTGTATGTTTATCATAGCAATTTCCTTTTATCCTGTCAATTACTTTTTTCAACACCGTGAAATTGTATAATGAGAAAAACTGATTTTTTTATGCTGTTGTCCTTTTTGCAAATAAAAAAGTCCCAAAACCTGCATTCTGGCAAGTCTTAGAACCTTTAGTGCGCCGCCAGGGGCTCGAACCCTGGACACCCTGATTAAGAGTCAGGTGCTCTACCAAC
>NZ_CEWDFQ010000050.1:0-12803 GCF_982438285.1 Acetatifactor sp.
GTGTATGAATATATACATACAGGCAGATGGCTGTTGCAGGTTGACTTTGATTTTATGTTATTTTATTATAATTTTAAAAGAAGTTATAAAAAAATTAGGCATAAAGGACTATTGAGGAAAAGTATGATAGACAGAAGATTATGGGGAATTCTGTCGGATGGCACAAAAATACATTTGTACCGGATTACAAATCGTTTTGGGGAATATGCGGAATTTTTAGACTATGGCGCTTCTGTGCACAGCCTTTGCATTCGAAATAGGGAGGGAGAACTGACGGATGTAGTTCTGGGAGCGGAAAGCCCACAGGAGCTTAGCGGTTTTTCTACTGAGGGAGTAACAATTGGACGCTGTGCAAACCGCATTGCGGACGGCAGATTTTCCATAGATGGGAAAACCTATTTTCTGGAAACGGGAAAAGGGGGGCACTGTCTGCACAGTGGAAGCAGCAATTTTGCCGGAAAGCTTTTCAGCGCTGTAATTCACCAAAAGGAAAATAAAGTAAGTTTTTTTTTGAAAGATATGGGAGAATGCGGCTATGAATGCGCAGTGGATGCAGAGGTTTCCTTCACCTTCGGCGACGATCACTGCCTGACCATAGATTATTGCTTAAAGCCCCAGGAAGCGACACTGCTTTCCCCCACAAACCATTCTTATTTCAATCTGGGATGTGATGATGCCAGAGATCATATATTAAATATTCATGCTTCATTCTATGCAGCAAAAAGCAGCAAAGGGCTGCCGGAGGGAGAAGTGAGAGATGTTTTGGGTACACCCTATGACTTTACTTCACCCCGTTCCGTCCGTCAGGGGCTTGAGAGTGATCCAAAAGGACTTTTGGGGGAAATGAAGGATTATGACGACAGCTATCTTTTGGATGGCGCGGGCTTTCGGGAGGTCGCAGAATTATACTCTCCTCAGTCAGGCATCTGTATGCGTGTGAAAACAGACATGCCAGGGCTTGTCCTCTTTGCGGCCATGCTGCCAAAACCGATTCGTGGAAAAGCGGGAAAAATTTACCATGGATACGCCTTTGTATGCTTGGAGACAGGATACATTCCAAACGCGGTAAACTGTCCTGACTTTGACCAGCCAATATTCCGTGCTGGGGAAACCATGAAATCCAAAACAGTTTATGCTTTTGAAAGTTAATGCAGCAAAACACTGTGCCCGCAGGAAGGATGAAGGATAATGGGGATGAACATGAAACTAGTCATTGCAGATGATGAGAAAAATATCTGCGAAATGTTTAAAAGTCTGATTGAATTTGAGCAGATCGGATTGGAACTGTCAGGAATGGCTTACGATGGAGAGAGTCTTTGCAGGATGATCGAAGAGCAGGCGCCGGATATTGTGATTACAGATATTTCCATGCCCAAAATGGATGGACTCAGGGTGATCCAATACTGTAGAGAGCGGCAGATTAACTGCAGATTTATTGTAGTCAGCGGCTTCAGACAGTTTGAGTATGCCTACAATGCCTTAAAATATAATGTCAGTGATTATCTTTTAAAGCCCGTAAATGAGGAGGAGTTAAACCAGGTTCTCTATAAGGTTGCAGATGAAATCCGAAGGGAAAAAAAGGGAGAGTCGGTATCACAGAAGGAGGAGCTTTTACAGCACTATTTTCTCACCAATGTGTTAGAGAACACTTCTGTCAAAAATGAAGCCAGACAGGATTATGAGGAAATCAATCAAAGCTATATGCTCCATTTGAAGGAGGGCGCTTTTTTGTATGTGTATCTGAAACTGGATGACAAAAGGCAGGAAAGACGCACCTATGAGGAGCTTACCTCTGTGCTGAAAAAGCTGAAAAGGATGGTGCATCAGCGCCTGGACGCCTTTTGCTATGATGTAATCGTGCAGGAAAGAGCAGACTCGCTGAAATCCCTGATCAACTACAGACCTTCCCAGCAGGAGCAGCTGGAAAAGGAGCTAAAGGAGCTGTTTGAGGCTGGCAGAAATATTACGGATATTTTCAATGGACTGCATTTTACTGTCTGTGTGGGAAAGCCCTTTTATGATCTGGACAAGGCTGTTATCGGACGCAGACAGGCCTGGACTGCCATGTTTGCCCGCCTGGGGCTGGGAACAAACCGCATTATTTTTTTTAAACAGCTTCACACCGTAGATTTGAGAGACAAACTAAACCAATGGGACAAAGAGATTGTGCGGGCATGGAAAACGCTGGATACAGAGGCTTTCCGGGCCTGTATGGAGGATATGTTTTCTCAGCCATCTACAGTGATGTGCAGTTATGATTTTGCCACTTTCATTCCCCGTATCCAGGAGATTGGCGAGGAGGAGAAAAAGCATCTGTCTGCTGCGAATGATATTCATGCGGAAACCATCAGCGTCAGAGAGATGGCAAAGGCGGTGGATATCTGTACCACCTTTGAGGAATGCAGAGATGCCATCACGCGCTATAACTGCGAGGAAATCGGCCAGCTGGCCGGATTGGTGGACAAAAAGAATATAAAGCCCATACGGCTGGCCTGTGATTATGTGAGAGAGCATTTGGGAGAAGCTATACGGCAGGAGGATGTGGCGGCATTGGTGGGTTTAAGTCCGGCTTATTTTTCTGCATTGTTTACCAAAAAGACAGGGCAGACCTTCTCTGAATACGTTACTGTCGTGAGAATCCAAAGGGCATGTGAGCTCCTTGAGAGAAGCGATAACAGCATCGGAGAAATCGCATCTATGGTGGGATTGGAGGATGCAAGATATTTCAGCAAGCTGTTTCGAAAGCGCATAGGGATTAAACCCACGGAATACAGGAAGATTTACGGTTAATACAGCAGCTGTTTGGAGAAAAAATGGGAAAATTAATGATTATGACTCCGGCCAAATTTGAAAGGCTGGTTCAAAGACGGGTAGAACAGGAGCTTCTTAAAAAAAATACGGACTATGAGGAGAATCTGACTTTGAAGCAGGCGGATATGGCATATCTGCAAAATCAGATTAATCCCCACTTTTTATACAATACACTGGAGTGTATCAGAGGACAGGCCCTAAACGAGGGGATAACTGATATAGCCGATACGGTAAAGGCCCTGGCGCAGTTTTTCAGATACAGCATCAGTATGAAGGATAATGTGGTTTCACTGGAGGATGAGCTGAATAATCTCAGAAATTATATTTCCATCCAGCAGTATCGGTTTAAAAACAAATTTCGTCTGGTGATTGCTTTGGAGGAGGCGGAAAAGGAACAGCTTTTAGACTGCATGATCCCGAAGCTGTCATTACAGCCTATAGCGGAAAATGCTATTGTTCACGGTTTTGGTGATATGACGGAGAACGGGCTGTTGACGGTAAGGGGGTATTTATCGGAGGATAACGTAGTGATAGCTGTTTCTGACAATGGAAGCGGCATGGACAGCGCTGTTTTAAAAAGGCTCAATGATAAAATCAACAGCAAGGTTTCCTTTGGAGAAAACGGACATACAGGAATCGGGCTGCAGAATGTCCAAAAGAGGATTCAAATTTTGTTTGGATATGAATATGGTCTTTTTATCAGCAGCGTTCCTGGAATGGGAACTACAGTGGAGATGTTTTTTCCACTGAGACATAGGACATAGGCATAATGAAAAAAGAACTAATCCGCATCAGAAATGTGCAGTATGCAATAGAAAACAAATCTGTAATAAGCCGGGCCGGACTTTATCTGTTCCAAGGGGAAACCCTGGGAATTGTGGGAGGATACGACTCAGGGAAATCTGCGCTTTTTGAGGTGCTTTCTGGCAAGGGTATTCCCTCTGAAGGTTATTTGTTTGTGAAAGGACGATCCACGGACTGGGCGGATTTTTCTGCACGGCCCAAAATGAAATGTCTGCAAAGCGACTGGGGGCTTGTGGACTGTATGACCATCTGGGAGAATATGCTGATAGAACAAAGCGGGGGTAAGATAAAATATTCTTGGATACCTGTAAAGCGTGTGAAAAGACAGTTTGCGGAGCTTGCAGAAAAATATGGGCTGCATGTGGATGTCAGGCAGAGAGCGGATGAGCTGACGGAGTATCAGAAATTTGCGGTCAGCCTTTTGTGTGCCAGGCTGAATCAGGCGGATGTTATCCTGGTGGAAAATTTTAACCAGGAATATTCCGCGTCTGATCTTGAGCATTTAAAGAGTTTTTTAAGGAAACTGAATGAAGAAGGAGTCTGCATCGTCCTATTTAGCTTGAATGTGGGCTTTATGGACGAGCTGTGTCACAGGATTGCTATTATCCGGGGCGGCCAGGTAATATGCAGTATGGAAGCAGATCCTGGCAGCAGAGGGATTTTGTCTTTTTTGGCCGGAGAAATGCACCAAAAGATCGATTACTCCTTAAAGCCGGCTGCCTTTGATTCTGTTTCTTTCCAAAAGGAAAAGCCGCGGGAAATTGCCATAGGGCCTTATTCTTTTTTGGCTTGCCCCGGGGAATACATAGCATTTGTGGATTTGGAACATGATTATGCGGATTTACTGTTTCAGAACTGGGAGCCGGAAGGAAAAAGTGGAATCTATTATCAGGGGAAGGGAATCTGCAGGGGCACTGTCCTGGTGGATATCTCTTCCATGGACAGGCTTGTGGAGAGCATGTCTCCGGCCGAAAATCTATATCTTGGACTTTACCCACAGATTGCAAAAGGGGGACTTGTATTTCCTCATATACTGCGTTACCTTGCACACAAGCTGGCACAGTGGATGAAGGATCCCTCCATGGAGAAAAGAGAAAACTGCTATGGCCTCAAAAAGAGGGAACGGATTGCCATCTCTTTGTTTAGGCTTCTTTTGGCAAGGCCGGAGGTGCTGCTGTTTCAGGATTTGTTTTACAGCACGGATCTTTTAACCAGACAATTTGTGCTTGAAATTTTTGGAGAGCTGAGAGCGAAGGGCACCTCGGTCTGCGCCTGTGTGAAAACAGAAAAATTCGGAAATTTTGCACAACGCTATATTGTGGTCTCCAAGGGAAGATTTTATGACAGGCTGGAGTATGGGCAGGCTCAAAAGCTGTTGGGAGAGTCAGGAGGATGCGAATGAAGAGAATTCTAGCAGTGATGGTGGTGATTATGGGGATATTGTGTCTGGCAGGCTGTATCCGAGTGAGGGATGATTCTCGTCCCCTTGCCTGCCTTGCCATGTCTTCTGTGGACAGCAGCTTTACCCGCAGTCTTACAGACTCTCTTACAAATATGCTAAAGGATGAGGGATACCGCACTCAGGTGATATATTGTGAGGATGATGCGGGTACCCAGCTGAGCCAGATCGAAAATTTTGTGGGGATGGAACCGGATATGCTGGTGCTGGACTGTGTGGGTGAAAATACCATCTATGAAAAAACGCTGCGCAGCGCCAAGGAAAAGGATATTCAGGTGGTTACCTTAAACAGCGCTGATGTTACAGAATATGCGGATATTCAGATTCTCAGCAACAGCCTTTATAAGGGAGTATGTGCGGGAAAGCTGATCTCCGAATTCATTGACAGACAGTTTCCACAGGCCCAAAAGGGTGAAGTAGAGGTTTTGCTGCTGGGAAGCACAGGAAGACCTGGAGATATCAGGAATTTTGCAATTTATCAGCTCATAGGAGAACGATTTTTAAGACAATATGACAGCACCTCCCTGACTTTTGTCCATCAGGAAAAAGATCAGGAGGTTTTCTACTATGATGGATACGGACAGCTGCAGCAGGTGGAAGAAGAAACAGGAGGGCTGCTTCTTGACGAAAACGGTATGGCGATTTTAAATCCCTATTATGACGAAAGGGTGAGACTGTCGGAAAACTGGGAGACCAATGTGGTTTCCAAGCTGGATGGACAAAACGCCATTGACACTTACTTTACCAGGGAAAAGGATGGGGACTTGAAAATTGTGGCAGCTATGAGCGGGGATGCCGCCATCGGTGCCGCAGAGCGGCTGCAAGATTACTGTGAGACAGGGATTATCCTGGAGGAGCCGGCCAGGCTTGCGGTTTACGGGGCGGATGACACGGAAGAAAACCGCAGTCTGGTACAGGAAAGCTGGGATAACCAAAGTCTGTTAAGGGGCTTTGTGGGTGATTTCAGCGTAGCACTGTTGACGGAGAACCTGCGTTATGCGCTGCGGGGTGCAGATTCCGAGGAACCTGAAATCTATGAGAGCAACAGCTTCTTTTCTATTTTGACGGAAAATGGAAATCTGTTGGGAACAGCTACGCTCATTGAGCACAAGCTGGATGAGCTGGAAATGTTTTCTTTTTAATCAGGGGGACAGCATATGAATAAAATGTATCAAACACAGCTTTTGCACATGGCAAAAAAAATCTTATCCTCTGTTTTCCTGAATCCGACCTTTGATATTCTGATGGTTCTCACATTGTTTTTTACCTTGGCCAGCCCCTATTATTTGACGGCCTTTAATCTGAGAAATATCGCATTGCAGAATGCCCACACCATTGTGATGATGGCTGGGATTGCCATTATCATGCAGGGCGGGGGACTGGACTTGTCTGTGGGATATCAGATGTCCTTAGCGGCCGTGTTGACGGGGGAGCTTTTGACAAATGGTTTTTCCGTTCCCGCTGCAGCCGGGGCCGGCCTGCTGTCGGGAGTCTTGTGCGGAGTTATCAATGGGTTTATTGTTGCAAAATGGCGTTTATCCCCTATCATTGCCACTTTGGCGACTCAGGAATTTTACAGAGGAGTGGCCTATCTGATTTCCGGCGGAGTGACCTACTATAATATCCCTCAGAGTCTGAGAGGGCTTACGGAGGGGCTTTTTCTGGGAATCCCCAAGAGTCTGTGGCTTGCACTGTGCTGCATTGCAGTGACGTATCTTTTATTTCATTACACCGTGTTTGGAAAATGTGTGCTGGCGCTTGGATATGATGAAAAGCTGCTGCGTCAGAACAATGTGGACATCAGGAGACTGAAGGTGTACAGCTATGCTTTGGGAAGCCTGTTTTTTGCGCTGGCGGCGCTGCTTTTTTTGTCCAGACAAGGGGCGGCCAGTCCTTCCATGGGCTCAGGCATGGAAATCCGTGGAATTATGGCGGCTTATATTGCGGGCAATCTGGTGCAGAAGAAAAGAAAAAGAAGCGTACCCATTATTAATTTCTATATGGCGATTTTGATTCTGGCGATTGTGGAAAATGGAATGCAGCTTCTTGGCAGTAATCAGTACATGCAGTACTGCATTACCAGTGTCATAGTGCTTTTATCAGTGATCTGCACATCGGTTTTGCCGGAGTTATACGCAAAGAGAAAAAGCAGCAGGAAGCAAATTTAAGTTTATCATCCGGTCTGTTTCAGCCAATGAGATGTGAAATTTTTTCGCATTTCATTGGCTTTTTCTTTTTATGAAAGGCAGACCTTATAGAAAAAGAAAAAATACAAAAAAATAAGCCACAAATTCAAAAATCCGTCACATTTACTCAGAATATTTCCTCATGTAAAATAATTTTACAAAAAACATACAAAAGAAAAACAGAAGGGAGGCAAAAAATGTCAAAGCTTATGGTGGGAGCTGCGAAGGTCAGCATTGATCCCACACCGGATATGTATCCTTTTCCTCCAAAAAAATGTGATTGGGGAATATCAGATTTTTCTCCGGAGGAAGCTTATGATGAGATGGACTGTAGGGCCATTGCCATAGACAACGGACAAAGCAGAATTCTCATATTAAGCTATGAGTTGGGAAGCGTTCCGGATTGTCCGGATCTGGCGCAGAGAATTTCGGAAGAGACAGGCGTGCCCAAAGAGGATGTTATTATTACGGCCACCCACAATCATACCTGTGCGAGACCTTATAAAATGTTTGGAAAATACCTTCCGGGCCTTACGCCCAAGGAACTGGAATTTGACAAAAAAAACACTCAAATACACATTGAAAGCGGGATCAGGGCCGCTAAAGAGGCGGTGGATTCCATGCGTCCCGCAAGATATGGGGACGGCGAATGCCCAAGCTTCATAAATACCAACAGAGATCTCAAGACGCCCTTTGGATATTGGGTGGAGGCACGCAATTTGCAAGGGTACAGCGATAAGACGCTGGCTATAATAAAATTTGTGGATTCGGAGGGCAGGCTGATCGCGGCTTTGTTGAACCATGGAACTCACGCAACCTGTGCTTATCTAATGAAGGATGCGGATGGAAAGGCAAAAACCTCGGGAAATTTTAATGGAATTGCCTGCAAGTTTGCAGAGGAGCATTACGGAAATCATGCGGTGGTCATGTGGACCTCCGGGGCTGCGGGAAATCAGAATCCACTGCTCAGCCATGGGCTGCAGTATGAATATCCGGATGGATATTCCACCAGTGTTTCTTATCCGGACGGCGTTGGATTTATGCAGATGGAATTCATTGGAAGAACCCATGGAGCGGACGCAGTCAAAGGGATTGACGCAATTGCCGAATATCAGGACGCACTTCCTATTGTGCATCTTAGGAAAAGCATTTTGCTTCCCACCCAGAAGGAAAAGGGGGGAGAAAGCGGGAGGCCTCCTATTTACAGGCCGGGAGGCAACGGGCTGAGAAAGGACGATTCACCCCCGAAGCTTCCGGACTATCCTCAGATGGAGGATGACGTCGCCCATCCCGCCAAGCTGAAAATGCAGCTTCTCATGCTTGGTGATATTGCGGTGATTTTGGCAAACGCAGAGCTGTACGCTCAGCTCGGAAGAGACATCAAGGAGGCGTCGCCTTACAAGAAAACCTTTGTGATCACCCATTCCGATGTGTCTATCGGATATATCTTGGACAAATCATCAAAAGAGGAAAAGGTTTTTCAGGCCTTCAGCCCGGTCAAGCCGGGCAGCGCCGATGAGGCCATTGTGGATTGTGAAATGGCGCTTTTTGAAGAGCTTCTGGATAAACAACAGGAGCAATGAAACTGTTATCAACTGCGAGAGCAGAAAAATAAAGGAGGATGATTATGAAATTCAGAAAAGGTCTTTCAACTGTTCTGTGTGCTGCTATGCTAACGGCCATGCTGGCCGGATGCGGAAGCGGGGAGGGTGCGGAATCTTCTGCGGAAACCTCTTCCGGAACGGATGTTGCAGCTGAGACTTCAGAAACTGCGCAGCAGGCGGCCGCCACAGGCAGGGCCGGTTCCATCACTATGGGGTTGAACGCCAATATTCCCGGTTTGTCCTGTTATGACGGCACATCCACAGGACAGCTTTATGTGTCGTGGCTGTATAATGACAGTCTGTTTGTGCAGGAGACTCCCGGCGGAGAGCTGAAGCCCTGTATTGGAAAGGATTATGAGGTATCCGAGGACGGCTCAGTCATTACGGTTCATATGTTTGACTATGTGAAGGATTCCGCAGGCAATCCCATTACCGCAAGCGATGTAGTATTCTCTTATAATACTTATATTGCAACGGGAAATGCAAGCAATGTGGATCCTTATCTGGATCGTGTGGAGGCTGTGGACGACACCACGGTAGCGCTTTATTTTAAAGACTGGGAAACCATAGGAGCAGTGGAAAGCGTACTGACCTATACCCAGATCGTAGATGAGGAGGCTTACGATGAAGCTACCTGGTCTACAGCTCCCATTGGATGCGGACCTTATGTGGTAGAGGATTTTGTGTCTGGGTCATCCCTGACGCTGGCCGTAAATGAAGATTACTGGCAGACAGATGAACAATATATTTCTACCGTTAAGCAGCGCAATGTGGATAGAATTATCTATCGGATTATTCTGGAGGACGCCCAGCTTGCCCTGGCTCTTGAGACCGGAGATGTGGATGTGGTCAATTATGTTTCCACGGACAACCTGTCCTTCTTTATGGATGAAAATGGAAACGCTTTGGACGGCTACTATGTAAGAAGCGACAGCACTGCCCTTGTGACCAATATTTCCTTCAGCATGGATCCTTCCAGCAATGTGGCAGACGACGTGAATCTGAGAAAGGCGATTCTGCACTGCATTGACAAGGCCAGCCTGGTGAGCACGGTAGTGGGCAATACGGGAAAAGAAGTGTTCTGCTTTGGAACCGACGCATACTCTGATTACGACCCGGCCTGGGCGGAGGATTACTTCAATTACGATGTAGAGCTGGCTCAGGAATATCTGGCGCAGTCAAACTATGTGGCAAACGGTTCTCCTACTATCCGCATAGCCTTGGAATCCAACGACAGCAAGCAGAGGGCGGCCCAGATGATGCAGGCATATATGAATGAAATCGGCATTAATGCGGAAATTCTTTCCTATGATGCGGCGCTGTTTACCAACTACAAGCTGGATTTTGGCGAATGGGATATCAAGATAGATAATAACGGAAGCCCTACTTATAACTTAGGTGCTTTCTGGCAGAGGTTTTTAGGCAACACTTTCTGCACCTATAACGGCGTGGGCGTAAATTTCCTTGGCTTAAACGATCCTGAGCTCCAGGAGCTTCTGGATGTGGCGGCCAATGTAAATACCATGAGTCAGGAGAATACCAACCTTGTAAACGACTATATCAACGACAATGCTATTGTATACGGCCTGTGGACCAGCGTAACCTATCAGGCGGCGCAGGATGGTATTTTGGAAATTGTAAATAATTCAGCTATTTATCCTGTTCCCAATGCGTTTGTGTATGCAGAGGACTATCAGGGCGTGGCAGGCTGATAATTTTATCCCGAAAAATCCAGGGTGCGGCGTTACGCCGCATCCTTTTACGAAAAAGAGGAATGAGTTTGTATGGCAAGATATATTATAAAAAGGCTTCTGATGATGATACCGGTCATCGTTTTTGTTGCCATATTGATTTTTACGATTATGTATTTTGTGCCTGGCGATCCTGCTTCCCTGATTCTGGGAAGCAACGCCACGGAGGAGCAGATTCTGGCAAAGCGCGAGGAGCTGGGGCTGAACGAACCCTATCTCACCAGGCTCCTTGATTTTCTGAAAAATTTATTTTTCCATTTTGATTTCGGAAGCTCCTATACCACCAATATTTCCGTTACCCAGGAGCTTCTGCAGCGGTTTCCCAGGACGCTGATCATTTCCGGCGTGGCCATGCTGGTGTCTATTTTGGTGGGCATTCCCATTGGTATCTTTGCGGCGGTGCATCAGGATACTGTATTTGACAGAATAGCCATGGTGGGAGCGGTGGCCGGTATTTCCATCCCCACCTTCTGGATGGGCATGCTTTTGGTATTGTTGTTTTCCCTGCATCTGGGATGGCTGCCTGCAAACGGCATAGGGGGAATCCAATATTACATACTGCCGTGTCTGGCGGAAAGCTTAGGAGGCATCGCCAATCTGGCCAGACAGTCCCGTTCCTCCATGCTGGAGGTGATCCGCTCAGATTATGTGACAACGGCAAGAGCCAAGGGATTGTCGGAAAGAAAGGTTATTTTCGGGCATGCGCTTCCAAATGCGCTGCTTCCTGTAATCAGTGTGCTGGGCAGCAGGCTGGGTATGACCCTTGGAGGTTCTTTAGTGGTGGAGCAGGTATTTTCCATTCCCGGCGTTGGCATGTATCTGATCAATGCAGTGAACAACCGTGATTATCCGGTGGTACAGGGCTGTGTAGTTTTTCTGGCCATTGTATTCAGCGTAGTTATGCTTCTGACAGATTTGTCCTATGCGCTGGTGGATCCGATGATTAAGGCTCAGTATACATCAGGACCAAGGAGAAAGAAGGTGGCTTAAGATGGCACAAAAAAAAGAAATGGCAGCTCATATGGAAGAAAAAAGAAGCAAGGGAAAAGGGCAGTTTGTCATTGTTATGAAACGGCTGTCCCACAACCCTACGGCCATGCTGGGGCTGATTATTGTAGTGGTTTTGGCAATTCTGGCAATTTTGGCGCCTTATATTTCACCCTACAATTATGCAGAGGTGGACGCCCTGGCTGCAAAGCAGGGACCTAGTGCAGCCCATTGGTTTGGAACGGACGATCTGGGAAGGGATATTTTCAGCAGGCTGATTTACGGAGGCAGATATTCCCTGACCCTTGGACTGGCATCCGTGGCGCTGGGTTTTGTGATTTCTGTAATCCTTGGGTCTGTTTCAGGCTTTTTCGGAGGCTGGGTGGATAATATTATCATGCGGATTTTGGACAGCATTTCAGCTATCCCCGGACTTCTTATGGCAATTCTGGTGTCCGCAGCCCTTGGAAATGGCTTTGGAAATACAGTGGTAGCGTTGGCCATCGGTGGAATCGGAGGAATGACAAGGCTTTTGAGAGCCCAGGTGATGAGTGTGAAGGACAAGGAATTTGCAGAGGCGGCAAAGGCCACGAACTGTTCCAGTCTAAGAATTATTTTTGGACATATCCTGCCAAATGCCCTGACGCCCATGATCGTAAACGCTACAGGTCTGATCGCAGGCTCTCTGCTGTTTGCCTCTGCATTAAGCTTTATCGGACTTGGAGTGCAGCCGCCGGAGCCGGAGTGGGGCGCTATGCTGGCAGGAGCCAGGGGCTATGTGAGGACTTATCCTCATATGCTGATTTTCCCGGGTATTTTTATCTGCGTGACCATTATCGGTTTGAATATGTTCGGAGACGGACTGCGTGACGCTATGGATCCCAAGCTGAAGAAATAAAGGAGGGAGCTGTTTTGAAACAGGAAAAAAAGAAGGAAGGCAGACAGGAAGCATTTCTTAATGTTTCGGATCTGTTTGTAGAATACACTTCGGAGGGGAATACCATCCATGCGGTCAACGGCGTTTCCTTTTCCCTGGATCATGGGGAGACGCTGGCGTTAGTCGGAGAAACCGGCGCTGGCAAAACCTCCATCGCCAAGGCAATACTTAGGATTTTGCCGGATGTGTCCGCTCACGCCACAGGGGAGATTTATTTGGAGGGCGTAGACCTGATGAAGTTAAAAAGCAAGGATATGCTGAAGG
>NZ_CEWDFQ010000051.1:0-12782 GCF_982438285.1 Acetatifactor sp.
ACGGTTTTTTTGTTCTTTTCAGCCTGCCTGATACCTTCTCTAAAGTGCTGTTTTCATCTTCTTCAAACACATATAATGGGTTCAGCACAATTTGCCCTTTTTCAAATCCCACTACTTCCGTAATTTCCATGGTCTTTCGAGACTTATCCCTCAGCCTGGACAAGTGAATGATGATATCTACTGCTGAAGCGATCTGCTGCCTGATAGCCTCAAGGGGAAGACCTGGCGCACCCTGTAAAACCATAGTCTCTAAACGGCTCAGCATATCCTGCGTGGAATTGGCATGTCCTGTGGAAAGCGAACCATCGTGTCCCGTGTTCATGGCCTGCAGCATATCTAACGCCTCTCCTCCACGGACTTCTCCCACAACGATACGTTCAGGACGCATTCTCAGGGATGACTTAATCAAATCCCTGATGGTAATCTGTCCTGCACCAGAAGTATTTGCATTTCTTGTCTCAAGACTTACCAAATTCTCTACGCCAACGATCTGCAGCTCAGCAGAGTCCTCTATGGTAATCACTCTCTCATCCTTAGGAATATAGTTAGACAAAGCATTCAAAAAAGTGGTCTTTCCTGAACCGGTACCGCCGCAGATGAAGATGTTATATTTTGCCTTCACCAGCAATTCAAGCTTATCCGCTATATCCTGCGTAATTGAGCCGTAAGAAATCAATTTTTCAATTGTCATAGGGGTCTTTGAAAACTTTCGAATGGTCAGCGTTGGCCCGCAAAGCGCGATAGGGGGCAATACCACATTTACACGGGAGCCATCCGGAAGCCTCGTATCACAGATGGGATTCGCCTGATTAACTTCCCTTCCTGCCAGTCCGACAATACGCTGGATCACATCCTCCAGCCGTCTCTGGCTTTCAAACTGCTTATCCATTTTAAACAGTCGTCCATTCTGCTCAATAAAAACATTTTCCGGGCCGTTTATCATAACCTCAGTAATTGTATCATCATTCATAATGGTATCCAGAAGCCCGAATCCACGTATGGAACTATAAACCTGCTGTACAATGGATACTCTTTGATCTATGGAACAATAGCGATTTCCCAACTGTTTCAGTACAATTTCCTCAACCTTAACTTCCAGCTCATCATCTTCCATTTTGCTGAGCGGAAGATTTTCGGTAACGTACCTTTTTATTTCACTGACAAATTGCTGCTCCTGCTCAAAATCCATCTCCCTCACACCCTCTCATCAAAGAATCTGGTCAAACATATCCATTGTTGAAAGCTGATCAACAATCTGATTTTCTGTCGAGTGCTCGTACCTGGGTATGCCTCCAATGCATTTGAGCTCCACATCTTTGATCATATTGCTTGTTTTATTACTGAATTTGTTGTATGCAAGCATCAGGCGGTCAGTGAGAGGAGCATCACTGCTTTGCTCCAAAGTTGCCAGAGCAGTGTATGCCCTGCATATCTTGGTGTTGGATGTTACAGAGCCATCCCCCACCCAGACGATGGCCTGTGCCTGTCTGCATATCTGCAAGGCATCTTTATCCATTCCAAATTCCATATCAATAATGATATATTTGTAGCTTCCAGTGAGCTTCAGCTCTGATATCAGCCGAAGCATATCCTCTGCATCCATTTCCAGCATGTCAAGAGCTATCTTGGTCTGCGAATAAAAATAGACGCCTCTTTTATCCTGTTTTACGCAACTTTCCAATTTAAGGGGAAGATTAGTTTTTCTGCTCTTTAGGGCAAAAATGATGTCACTCATATCGAACTGCCCTTCAGCAGAAAAGATTGTTTCAGACGAACCAAATGATTCAAGATTTAAATATAGAGTTTTTTGCTGCTGCGCTGCAAAATGAACCGCGCAGGAGGCCGCCATAACAGAAGCTCCAGTTCCTCCGCTTGGAGATGCAAAAATAATAACTTTGGCGCTGTCATCTCCAATTTTCATCCCGGTAACATTACCGACATTTTCGGAGTATACACTGAGGATCTGCTTATATATAAGATCAGCCTTTTGAAACTTGCATATTGCATGTTGTCCATTGAACGTATCCACGTCCATTGAATCAACCAGATAGGCAAATCCACATTTTCTGGGCAGGCATGTAAAATCAATTTCAAATGCATCATTTGCAATCAAAACATCAATCTTTGCGCTTTCCAGCACACCCATGGCCATATCCAGATCAGTAAAGGAATATATCTCCAATTTGTCAACATATTTTGCACTGAATACCGCAACAATGCGATTGAGATAAATCCCATCCTTTTCCAATATTGCAAGCTTAATTTTCATTTCCCTTTTTTCCCCTTTTTTTGACACTCTTTATTCTTTATATCATATAACTTTCGCAATTTCAATACCCTAAAATTATTATTTTAGTAATTTTCAATAATTTATTTCAGTTTTGTTATATGATGGGAGTATATTCTGATACGGTTTTTCACATATAAAGAATGAACAGTTAAGCCAACGAATTGTCTCTTTTCGAGAAAAAATGGACATAAAAAAACCTGCCCAGCAATTAGGAATTGCCGCAGCAGGCCTTTCAAGATATGAAAACAGACTCCCCCTCTTTACTCCATATATCCGCCCTTCATGGGTGACACCGCATGCTGGGAATAAAATTTAAGCACTCCCTTTGTATATTTCGGCTCCTTTGGCTTAAAGTGTTTTCTTCTTTCCGCAAAGATCCTTTCCACCTCCTCAGGGGAGCATTCCTTTCCGTCTATCCCCACCACATCCAGTCTGCGGCCCGGGATATCCAGATAAATGAGATCATTTTCCGCAAGCAAGGCTATGGGTCCTCCTTTGGCCGCCTCCGGCGACACGTGCCCTATGGCCGGTCCCTTTGAAGCTCCTGAAAACCGCCCGTCCGTGATCAGCGCAATGCTCTTTCCCAGCTCCGGGTCCGAGGAAATCGCCTCTGTGGTATAAAACATTTCCGGCATGCCGGAGCCTGCGGGGCCCTCGTAACGGATAATCACCGCGTCCTTCGGCTGTATTCTATGGGTGAGCACCGCCTCAATGGCCTCCTCCTCGCAGTCAAAGCATCTGGCCCGAAGCAGAGCCTGAAACATTTCCTTGGGCACGGCGGAGTGCTTTACCACCGCTCCCTGAGGCGCCAGATTTCCTCTTAAAACCGCTACCGTTCCCTGATCGTTTATGGGTTTGTCAAAGCTTCGGATCACATCCTCCCGCCTAAGTCCTCTTTCTTCCAGCTTTTTCTCCCAGCGCTCATAAAAACCGCTGTTTTTGATCTCCTCCAGGTTTTCTCCCAAAGTCCTGCCTGTGACAGTCCTTGCCTCCAGATGCAGACAGGATTTGATTTCCTCCATAATTCTGGGTACACCGCCCCCATAGGCAAAAAATTCTGCAGGCCACTTTCCTGCTGGACGCACATCCAAAAGATAATGCGCGTTTCTATGAAGCCTGTCAAAGGTATCCCCGTCTATTTCCACGCCAAATTCATGGGCAATAGCCGGCAGGTGCAGAAGAGAATTGGTGGAGCCGGAAATGGCCGCATGTACCATTATGGCATTTTCAAAGGATTCTTTGGTTACAATATCGCAGGCCCTAAGTCCCTGATCCGCCAGCTCCACACTGCGTTTCCCCGCCAGATAAGCCGCCTCCTTAAGCTCCTTACTGCCTGCGGGAAGCAGGGCGGTGCCGGGAAGCATCAGCCCCAGGGCTTCCGCCATGATCTGCATAGTGGAGGCAGTGCCCATAAAGGAGCAGGCCCCGCAGGAGGGACAGGCATGCTGCTTGTAAAAGGTAAGCTGCTCCTGTGTGATCTCCCCCCGCCTGCACATAGCCGAATAAGCGCCGATCTGCTCCAGCGTCAAAAGGCCGGGGCCTGCTTCCATAACCCCTCCTGTGACGATCACCGCCGGAAGCTTTAGTCTCCCCGCCGCCATCAAAACAGCGGGAACGGATTTGTCACAGCTGGCCAGAAACACACTCCCGTCAAAGCCCGTGCTGCTTCCGTGTATTTCCATCATATTCACCATCATATCTCTGGAAGCCAGGGAAAAATTCATTCCGTCATGTCCCTGGGCAATGCCGTCACAGATATCCGTCACATAATATCTGGCTCCCTTGCCCCCCGCATCCTTGATTCCCCGTATCACTTCATCTACCAGAAAATTAAGATGGGCGCTGCCCGGGTGGCTGTCCCCAAAGGTGCTCTCCACTAAAATCTGATCCTTCTCCAGATCAGCCACACTCCATCCCATCCCCATTTTCAAAGGATCACTTTCCGGCGCAAGATTCCTGATTCTCTGACTGTTTTTCTCCATACTGATCTCCCTTCTGATCTGCCTTCCAATCTCCATTCCCAAAATACCATTGCTCACAATGCTTTTAAAAATTCTTCTATTTCCTGCAGAGTTTTTTCATCCAGCCCAATATTGGTTCCGATCCCCAAAAAGAAGGGCAGTCTTGACAGCTCCTCCAAAGTCATATCCTGAATCCGGGCTCCGTCCACCTTGGCAAGCATGGGGACTTTTTCGTAGAGATATCTTTTGATTTTTGGGTTTTTCACCAGCCACCGGACGCTGTCCTTCAGGCTGGGCCTGTCCTCAAACTGCGGATTTAAAGCATAGCAAAATTCATATTCTCCCGCCTTTCGCTCCACACTTTCCCCATATTGCCTTAATATTTCTTCTCCGGGATAGGGAAAACGTATCCGGGCCTTTGCCCCAAAGGGAATCACACAGCGCAGATACAGGAGATCCCCATCCCGAAGCTCCCATTGGATTTCGTATCTGCCCTGTGCAGTGTCAAACACCATAAAGGCATGTCCGATTTCCCTACAGACCAGGGGATTGATCAGCACATTTCCGTATCCTGCATCCCCCGGCAGCTGGCGGATTCCCCCAATCCATCCATACATCCACTCCAAAACGGAGCCGTTTGCATAATGGTTTAAGGAGTTCATTCCCGTATCGCTCATAGTGCCGTCCGGCCTTACGGAATCCCAGCGCTCCCACACGGTGGTGGCTCCCAGCTTTACCTGGTAGAGCCAGCCGGGACAATCCTCCTGCATCAAAAGCCGCAGGGCCGTCTTTTCCAGACCCGCCTGCGCAAGGGCAGGCAAAAGCAGGGGCGTCCCCACAAAGCCTGTTTTCATCTGGCAGCCGTCCATCCGGATACGCTTTTCCAACCCCTGTGCAAGTAATTTCTTGTGATCCTCCCCCCAATACAGGCCAAACAGCAGAGCCACTGCATATCCTGTCTGGGTGTCCATACATAGGCTGCCCGACCTGGTAAAATAGGTTTCCCAGATGGCATTTCTGATCTTGTCCGCCTTTTGGGCATAGTGCTTCTCCTCCTCCTTCTTATCCAGCGCCTTTGCCGCCAGGCTCAAAATTTTCACCGTGCGGTAAAAATAGGCGGAGGATAGAAAGAAGGTGTCCGTGCCTCCCACAGGCATGTGATAGCAGCCCCCATCCAGGGCCAGCCAGTCTCCATAGTGGAAGCCATTCTGCCACAGATAAGGGTTGGTGCCCGCCCTGGCATTGCAGCGGTCGATATAAGCCGCCCACTGCTTCATGCTCTCCCACTGCTCCTCCAAGATAGAGGCGTCCCCGTAGGTCTCGTACAGCACCCAGGGAAGAATCACCGCCGCATCTCCCCAGGCCGCCGAGGTTTTAGGGCTTTTATCCACAGAAGGAACAATCTGGGGAGCCATGCCCCCACATCTTTTCTGCTCCATCCACACATCGTAAAGATATTTTCTGTAAAAGGCGTAGCACTCTCCGTTGATGCAGGCGGTTTTGGCAAATATCTGGGCATCTCCCATCCAGCCCAGCCTTTCATCCCTCTGGGGACAGTCCGTGGGCACATCCAGAAAATTGTCCCACTGGCTCCAGCGGATATTGGAAATCAGCTGATTTAACAGCGCGTTTCCAGTCTGCAGCCTGGCCGTCTCTTCAATCTGTGAGGTAAGCACCTCCCCCGTAAAATCACTGATCTCTATGCCCTTTGGAATATCTCCCTTTTCATCCGTAATCTTTACATACCGAAAACCATAGAAGGTAAACCTGGGAAAAACCTTTTTTTCCTCTCCATCGGAAATATAAATATACTCCGCCTTAGCGGTGCGGTAATTTTCCCGGTAAAAATTACCCTTCTGCAAAATTTCCCCGTGGGTGAACACAAAGGTGTCCCCTCTTTTTCCCCGACAGCGAAAGGTGATCCGGCCTGTGATGTTCTGCCCCATATCCAACACCAGTTCCCCCTTTGGGGTCAAAAGCAGCGCCGCAGGCTTTAAAACCGCCTTCACCCTTACAGGGACACTGCGCCTTGCCTGTATCCGCTCAGAAGGCTCCTCCCTGGGCTGTTTGTTTTCAGGCTGTTCATTTTCAAACTGCTTTCTTTCGAGGCACAGCTTCCCCGGCCTTACGCTGCGGGCGGGGCCGTAAGCGCCCAGATTTTCCCTGCAAAAGACTTTTTCCTTCTGGGAAAGCAAGGTGTCATCTCTTTTTTCTCCGTTGTAGATATCGCTGTATACAATGGGACTGAGCCGATATTTCCAGGATAGATCCGACACGACTGTCTTTTTGCTGCCGTCCTGGAAAAACATATCCAGGGTAAGCATCAGTTCCGGTATACGCCCCTTAGTCCGGTCAGGGTTCTGGCGGTAGCCATAGCTGCCCATATACCACCCGGGCGCCAGATAGATCTGCAGCAGGTTTTCCCCCTTGCAAAGCTCTTTTCCCACATCAAAGGTGAGGTACTGTATGTGGCTTTCATAGGAGGTGAGATAAGGGGTAAGCACCTCGTCTGCGATTCTTTTCCCATTCAGATACGCCTCGAACACTCCCAGACCGCACAGGTACAGTCTGGCCCTTGTGCACTCCTCCTCCAGGGAAAAATCCTTCTCCAGAACAGGAATCCCCTCCTTCAAATCCGCAGAAATGCTGATGCCCTCCAGTCCCAGCTCCATGCGCCCCGTCTCAAACCAGGCCGTTTCGCTCTCCCCCGCATCCCCCGCATTATCCCATACCCACACCTTCCAGTAATATCTGGTACAGGGCGAAAGGCTTAAGGGGAGCCTTGTGCCAAGACCGCTTACCCAGTCCGCCCGGCCGGTATCATACACCTCCTCCCTTCCCTCCGGGTCCAGGGAAACTCTGATTCGTGCGGCCTCCTGGCTGCTGCCCGAAGCCTGTGTTACCTGATAGGAGGCTGTTACGGTTTTTAGTGCAAAGCCCAAGGGGTTTTTCAAATGGTTGATTCTAAGCCTTTCTACCTTCATTTTTACCTCTCATTTTGCTGCGCAAGCGTCTTTTCATCAGAAGAAAATGCGTCCTGCTCCGAAAAATCAATGTAAGAGCTGTCCGGATAAGAGTACTCCCCCCTGTAGTTTGACATTGCGTAGAGCGGATAACGCACCGGAGCGTACCCTCTGGGACGCATTTCATCCGCCTGGGTGTAAATATACATCCGCTTTAAGTCCCAGACCACCAGCTCATCCCTGTTGTCTCCCATCAGGTCAATGGCCTCCACGCACAGCTCCGGGTGGCCGTCATCGGGGAATACCACCACTCTTTTCCCTCTGCCGTCAATGAGGCCTCCCTTTTCCACATCTGCGTTTAACAAAATCAGCTCCGTCCCGTCCCCCTTCCAGTTGACAGGTGTGAGCACCTGTCCATTCAGCCCTGTCTCCATCTCCCATAAGGGATTGCCGTCACAGTCATAGAAAAACAAAATTCCCTGATGCCCCCAGTAATTTACCAGGCAAATGCCGAATTTCCCAGGCTCCCCCAGATAAGGCCCTACGCTCACCCTCTGGGCGTGGCCCACATCGTCCCTGGCAATAATATTTCCCTTTAGGTCGGCGATCACAAAGCCGTCGCTGCCGCTTGCCAGGGCCAGATATCCCTTGTCGTCTCCCCGGAATTTTCCAATGACGATCTCATCGGTGTGATCCTGGGATAAGGGCAGTGTCCAGATCAGCTTTCCGTCCGCGCTCAGCATATTATAGCCGCAGAAAATTTCGTCCCTGCCATC
Source organism: Acetatifactor sp. (assembly GCF_982438285.1). Lineage (NCBI taxonomy): Bacteria > Bacillati > Bacillota > Clostridia > Lachnospirales > Lachnospiraceae > Acetatifactor > Acetatifactor sp. The sequence continues at coordinate 7,991 of NZ_CEWDFQ010000051.1, forward strand.
CCCGTTAAAATCATGGGGATAGGGAAAATGCCCCGTATTCTTGGCGTCCTGATATTTCCACAGCAGCCGGAAATTTTCATCCAGCACATAAATCCTGCTGTATCTGTCCTTGATCAAAATGTCCGTTGGACGCTTTTTTCCCGATACATTGCAGATACGAATACAGTCCGGGTTCAGCCTGTCAAAGGCATATCTTCCGTAAGGGATTCCCAAAAGACTGTCCCCGGGCTCCGGTGCAAGGGGAGTTTTCTCTCTGCGAAGCACCCTGCCCGTGGCTCCCTCCAATACCAGGATTTCAAAATCTCTGGCAAAAATCACCTCATCGGCGCCATCCCCGTCCAGGTCGTACACCTGAAAGGGAAGATCCGCAGACAAAAATCCTGTAGAAGGATCCTCAGAGGGCTCTCCCCACTGCCAAAGCACCTTTCCCTCCAGGTCTATGGCGGTGAGACAGCTGATCATGGCATAGGCGTCCTGGTAAATGCGCTTCCTGCACTGAGCCAGCACAATATGCCAGGTCTCATCCCCGGTAAGATGCCCAAATCGTATCTGCCTGCCTGTGCCAAAATTCTTTAAATCAATCACCCTTGCCAGCTTCATGCCAGGATATTTTTCTCTCTCCGAAAGCTCCTCTGCCTGAAGGATTTTTCTTCTGTTTTCCATCTCCTGCTTTACAGCCTGGCTTACCGCCACCCTTACCTGGCTGTAGGCCGCGGGACGATCTGCGGTAATTCCGATTCTGCCTCCCTCTAAAACGCTTTCATGGCGCACCTCCAAAAGAAGCTTTGCATTTACCCCCGCCTGCAGCAGATCTCCTTCAAGCCTTGCATACAGGCAATAAAAGTGATCACAGTCGTAAGCAAAGGGCACACACCCCAGGCATTCCTCTTCCTGCTTATGGCGTCTGTAAACCTTAAGAGCCTGATCCTCCAGCACCACCGCCAGCAGATGAAAGGAATTCTGTACGCAGACGGCGATTCCGGTGCTTCCCCCGGTATGATACGGGCGCACACAGGCCTCCATGGTATAATCAAACATTTCCTCTTTCCCCGCTGTCAGAATAGGTTGCATTTTATGGGGATACTGGTTTTCCACCCGCATCTGCTCCATAAGCTTTTTCCCTTCCTTTTCCACAATCATCCAGGAAGGGCCCGAATAGGTGTAATTGCACACCATATCCCTCCAGATGCCGCAGTCTCCCGGAATACGCCATAAATGGTATTCCCCCATTGCGGAATGGTCTTTATCATAGGGAAAATCCCCACAGGCAAAGCCGCCAAAGTCCTCCTTGATCAGGTATTGATTTCGAATCTGTTTGTCCTCTTGCATGGCATTTTGCTCCTTTTTATCTATCTGTGAACTCCCCAGAGACAAAGCTTGCGTTTTCCAGACGAGGGCTGCTTAGAATCCCCGCCTGGCGCAGCTGATATTCATAGCACCAAAGCGCCCCACTGCTTCTCCAGGAATTGGGCCCCTGATAAAACCATACTCCCGGCGTGTGGTGAAGCTGGGCGAAGCCATTTTGTCTGGTGCCGTACAGCCGCAGCATGATTTTATGCCTTCCCTCCCCCAGATGCCCAAGTCCTAATCTGTAGGGTGAAAAAATAATATCGCCCCGCTCCTTTCCATCTGCAAATACCTTGATGAGCCCGCCTCTGTACCTGGGCACACAAATCACCGTTTCCCCAAGGGCTTCCTCCTTTGAAACCTCTATCTCAAAGGAATACTCCAGATTCCCTGTGTAAAAGGGGAGTCCCTGACAGGTGATATCCCCAAAGCCTATTGCTCCCGGAAGGGCAGTGAGAATTTTTCTACTTCCCGCAAGCCTCACCCCAAATTCTCCCAAAAGATACATGGCCTCCAGATTGGTGCGCTGTCCCAGCGGCACTGTCACCTCTAATCGGTTTGTCCCTTTCTTAAGACCTGGTAAGGAAACTGTTTCGATGGCCCGGTCCACATACCAGCCATCCGCCAGGACAGAAACCTCCTGTCCGTTCCAGCAGATTTTTGTGGCGGAGGCGTCCTCCAGCCCCAGCTTTAACTGGGAAAGCTCTATTTCGCTTTCAAACAGGAACCGAACCCGGATGCTGTGCGCAGGCTTCTCCTTAGGCAGCAGATAGGGCTGCACCACCTCCCTTCTTCTGAGGGGAAGGCCGCATCTGCTGCGGGCTATATTGTCAATCCGGAGAATTTCCTCCTCCGGCATCCAGGGTCCTTGGTCCACCGCAAATTCCCCTATGTCAAGCAGGCACATATTGGGTTCTGAAAGAGCTGTCTTTACCGGCCCAAAGCAGACAGTGCCCAGGGCTGCCCTGGCCTGGATACATCCCTCGGGAAGAGCGGTGCGGGCTGCTTCCTTTGCCGCTTCCGCCTGCTGCTTTTGTGTTTTTATGTCCTGTTGCTCTTTGGACATTCGGTTCTCATTTTCCTCTTTTGTGGGCGTAAGGTAGAGAAGCATGCTGTCGTGCATATGCCAGTCCTGCTCCCAGCAGGTCTCTTCCTGCAGGATTTCTGTCTCCAAGGGGAATATCTCTCCGGTCATTGGGTCATAACAGCGCACATCATAAGCGCCTGCAAGGCTGATGTGAAGCCTGGTTTCCTCCTCCACATCCGGGCATTTGGGCTTTTTCCCATTTGCCAGAAACAGCCACTGGCCTTCCTTGTCCTCCCTTTGCTGTGAAAGAAGGAAATCGCATCTTTTACCGTCCTGTCTTTGTATCCTGGCAAAGGCGTATTTTCCCAAAGCTTCCCACAAGGAGGCGGGAGAAAGGGCTGCCTTTTTAGCCTTTGCATACAGAGTCTGCACTCTATCTGAGAAAACCGCATCTATGTACCTGGGGCAGGCACCCACAAAAATCAAATCTCCTCCCTGGCAGAAGAAGGCTTCCAGCCGCTCCAATGTGGTACTGCGCAGGGTTTCGCAGCCACACACTATGACCGCCTCATAGGACATGGCTCCCACCTGCAGGGGCGCGCCTCCCTGAGGACACAGCTTTGGCAGTGTGCTTTCGCTGATAAAGTCAAAGTCCAGCAGAGAAAACAGCAGATACTCCGTAAGCCTTTGGAAGCTTTCCTCCAAATGCTCCCTGACCGCCGCTGTCTGCATGGACGGCCCCCAATGAAGCCAATAGCTCTCAATGGGGTGAATCACTGCGATCCGCACCCATGGCTTTCCTCTGGTGAGAGCGGTGTTCAGCCTGGCAAAGTAATTTTCTATCAGAGAAAACTGCTGATACCAGGGGGACTGGCAGCCGATAGATGCCGGGAAGTCCCTTTTGGCCTCTCCCTTCATGGTCATCCAGAATAAATGGGGCACCCGCACTGTGACTCCTAGGGCAGCCTGCCAGTCTCCCTGGAGCTTGTAGCCCCTGAAATCATAATCCCAGCCGGTGACTCCATACAGCTCCGACAGCATACCCTCCGCCCCCTGCTGATGGACGGCGGACTGGGTCTGCTTTGCCGTGGTATATTCCCTTCTGTCGCAGAGATTGTCCATGCCCGGAATAGAAAAGGCCCCATAGCACCTCATACATTCTCCCAAAGTCATAGTCTGCTCCTCCAGGGAGCCCTCCCCCATCACATGTCCGGTAAAGCGAATCCCGTTTTCCCTGCACCATTCCCCAATCCGTCCGCAGTAGTTTTCCACAAAAAGCTCTGCCACAAAATCATGATACCGATATCTGGCCTGGGATATCCTCCCCTCAGGAAGCTCCCAGATCAGCTCGGGGAGCGTCTCCAGGGGCTCCTCCCCGTATTTTTCCCGATAGCCCTCCGAAAAGCCTTCTGTCCAGGGCAGAAAAACATCCTTTTTCTCCTGGGGAAAATTCAGGATGCTTTTTGCGGTAAACTGTGGCTCATCCGTAAATATGGCGGGAACCCTCTCCCCGAATTTTTCACCCAGGGCCTCTTTGTACGCCCTGTGGGTAATATTGATAAATTGATCCACAGCCTGTGGATTGAGCGTATCCAGATAAGCTCCGTTATTAAACCAGGGGTCTGCCTCCCCATGCTCCAGATAGGCATACCACTTTGTCCCAAAAGCCTGCTCCCCGGGCTCGATCCTCTTATATTCCTCAAGGGTGCCGTCCTCTCCAAGCCGCACATCATAGACTGCAAGAAGCCTGCCGTTTTCCATGCGGACGCCTCCCCTTCCCCTGCCGGGTGCGGAGACTTCCTCTTTTTTGCCTGCTCCTTCCTTCCCCGTTTCATAGGGGGTCACCGTAAACAAAAGGCTCTTTGCCGCATACGCAGGATGCCCCCTTGTGACCTTTCCGCCCGCTGCTCCGGAGGGCCAGCGGTCCTCATCATAAAGCCACGCCAGCATGTCCTCCTTTTGGGCCTTTTCCACACAGGCCTTTACATGGTCCATATATTCCCGGCCAAGATACGGGGTGTCAAGCCCTGTCCTCACATGGATGTGAAAACCGCCCATCCCCATTTCCTTCATGACGTCAATCTGCTCCTCCAGAACCTTCCCATCAAGGGCCCCGTTCCACGCCCAGAAGGGAGCTCCTCTGTACTCCGCAGTCGGATTCTCAAACAACTCCTTCGAAAGCCTCTCCTGCGTATTCTTTTTATAAAACCTGTCCATACGCCCCTATTCCTCCCTTTCTCCAGCCATATCCAGCAGCTAATTGTAAGATTTATCTTTGTGCACAGCAAGCACGATACCTCTTACAAAATCACTGCACCATCCCCTTATATTGGGACGGGGAAACTCCCATAACCTTCTTGAACACCGTGCCAAAATACAGCTGGTCATAGCCCAGAATATCCGCAATATCCTTTATAT